>NZ_RZSX01000131.1:0-9865 GCF_004023105.1 Mesorhizobium sp. M5C.F.Ca.IN.020.32.2.1
GGGTATAGCGACGCGCAGCTGTCTCAAACCAGCCCCCTTGCCAGCCGCAGGTGGCCTGGCTCTGAGGCATCGGTGAGACAGTCCAGGTCGCGCCGGTCACTAACTCCGTCATACAAGTCTCTCGGGCCTTTTAGAATCCCAAGATGGAAAGGGACCGCGGCGAAATCAACCGTGCGGTTCGATCACGTTCACGAAGGCGACGAGTTCGGCAAAACACCGTCAACAGGCCGAGCAGCGGCAGGTTGGAGCAGACCTGAAGACGAAGTCGACGCCTTTCATGTCGGCGACGACCCAAGCCCGGCGGCGGCGATGCTTCCTATGCCGAAGGCGGAGCCAAAGAATATACAGGCGATCATGCCGACCCGGCCGGGCACCAGTCGGCCCGAGGTGCAGCCGTTGCAGGCATGGGCAGTGTTTCGCTTTGAATTTCGGGTTTGCGCCCCATTTTCAAACGTTTCGATCGCGCTTGAAAGCCGACCGCAACCGACCAGTGTCAGACCGGAAACAGGAGTGCCGAAAGCAATGCGGCGACATACAGTCCGACCCCGAAGGACAGATGAGTCATGAGGCCGCGCAGACGCGCAGTGTGCGGCTTGGGAGTTTTCGAGGCTGCAATTCCGGCTCCAAAGGCTGGCTGCATGACGAAGAACGGGGCGACAACCGTGGACATGCCGACAAGAAGTGCGGGAAGAAATGTCGGATATCGTGCCCAGTCGATGCCCCATACTGCCATCAGCAATGCAGCAAAGACGATGCCGATCGCGTAATGCGCTACCCATCCAATCGGCGTTTCGCCTGGAATTCGGGGAGCCTGCGCGATATTTGCATGCGCGAAACGGCCTCGCGGAAAGTGCCCGATCCAGCGGCCGATCCAGGCATAATCAAGCGGCGGAATCGCGAACGCGCGCTTCAGAAATAGCCCCCAAAGATCCATCACCGCCGTCGCGCCCGCTCCGATCGCGGCTGCGCGGACAACCAACTCCAACTGGTCGTTCATTTCTAGGCTCCTGTCCTGTCGATGCTGCTTCTTGGGCGTCAGACACTAGCCGATATAAACCTCTCGTTCAATGTATTGATTGATTGATAGACTCATGGTAGGCCTGCGATATGAAAAACGCAGGTGTCCATCATCCGATCTTCGACGAAATAGCGGATCTCGCCCGCACGCTGGGACATCCACATCGGCTGGTTCTTCTCCGCCACATTGCCGACGGCGAACTCGCCGTGGAGCAGCTGACGCAACTTTCCGGGATCGCGTTGGCCAACACGTCGCAGCATCTTCAACACCTCAAGCGGGCCGGCTTGGTGCAGACCCGGCGAGACGGGAAACGCGTGCTCTATCGTTTGGCCGATGGCCCGATCGAAAACGTGCTCGCCGCCCTGCGAAGCCTTGCGAACCATAGGCGGGAGCAAATCCGCGAACTTATCAATGACACTATGAGCCGGCCGGACAGGCTGGAGAACATCTCGCGCGAGGAACTCGTGCGCCGCATGCGGGACGACGAAATCGTGCTGCTCGACGTTCGGCCGCAGGAAGAATACGCAGCCGGGCATTTGCCGGGTGCGATCAACATTCCCGTCGGTGAGCTGGAGGAACGGCTTGCAGAGCTTCCACGAGAGAAGGTCATCGTTGCCTATTGCCGTGGTGTCCAGTGCATTCTCTCTGCCGACGCGCTGGCAATCCTGAGGGCGCGAGGCTGGGCCTCACGCCGGTTCGAAGGTGGTTTTCCCGAGTGGCTGACGTCAGGCCTGGATGTCGACGGCATGAACTACGAAAGCGGCTGACAATGTTGCGTCATCCGGGCTCAGGCGCTCCCGGTCACAACCTCACCAGACCGAAGCCGGCACAAGCCAGGGCGATTCCTGAAGCGATGGTTCGCGCCTGGTTCCAGAACTGCCACCGTTCTGAATAGCCCTGCCAGATCTCTCTCGCAGTCTCGATATCTTTGGGAATGGGGGTTGCGGCCAATGCCTCGTTCATCGGCACGTGCACCGTCAATGTGAGGAACAGGCCCGATGTCAGATACACGAGCGCCGCCGCAGCGAACCAGAACGCAGGCGACTTGCGGTCACTGAAACGCATCGCGGCAGCCGTGAGCCCTAGGACGACCGGCGTCATAAAGAATGCGGGAAAGAACACGGCGTTGCGAACCGATGCATTCATCGCCTGCATAGCCTCGATTGCCACGCGCGGATCAGTCTGGTCGAGCCCCCACATTGTGGAGCAGACCCAGGCGTAGAAAAATCCGAAAATCGCTCCGGAAAAGACGATCGATGTGACTGATAATCCTACCACTATCCCAGGCATTACAGCTTCAAGAAACCCGTATCGTTGTGTACGCTTTCGAATATACGTACAAAGGTGTACGGTTCTGGTCAAGCAGTTCGGAGATTGGCAGTTTGGAGATTGGAATGCGCGAGGACACCAAGGCTGCGCGTCGAGCACAGATCGAGAGGGCAGCCTACAAGCTTCTCAAGGAGAGAGGCTACGGCGGGACTTCCATGCTTGGCATAGCGAAAGAGGCAAAGGCGTCAAACGAAACCCTCTATCGCTGGTATGGCGATAAGAAGGGCTTGTTCAAGACGATGGTCGAAAACAATGCAAGGACGACGAAGGCGGCACTGGATGCGGCGATAAGGGACGACGCCGATCCTTTGGTAACCCTTGAAGATGTGGCTCCGATCCTCCTGTCGATGCTGCTTGGCGAGCGGGCAATTTCCCTGAACCGCGCTGCTGCTTCTGACGAAAGTGGCGAATTGGGTGCGACGATTGCGGCAGGTGGTCGCGATTCGGTATTTCCGCTGATCGAGAAATTGATCCAGCGCGACTTGGAGAGCGGTGCGCTGGTTGCGCCATCTGCGCGCATAGCGGCCGATTGGTTCTTGAACCTGCTGATTGGTGACCTGCAGATCCGGCGGGTCATTCACTCTCTGCCGGTTCCTTCAGACAAGGATGTCCGTTCGAGAGTGACTGCCGCGATCAGCGCATTTAAAAGGCTTTGCAGCACATGACGGCAACAATCGATCTGTGCCCGTTCCACGCGTGAGGTGGGCAGGAAGACGGCGCTCCCGCCCCTCTACGGGGCGAGCCGAAACCAAATTCAGCTTCACCCGATCGTGGCCTCCCTCTCGAGCTTCCTCGCTTCCTTCATGTTCGGCAAAAAAACCGCCAGCAGCCCGAGCAGCGGCAGGTAGGAGCAGACCTGAAAGACGAAGTCGATGCCTTTCATGTCGGCGACGACGCCGAGCACCGCGGCAGCGATGCCGCCCATGCCGAAGGCGAAGCCGAAGAAGATACCTGCGATCATGCCGACGCGGCCGGGCACCAGTTCCTGCGCGAAGACGACGATGTTCGAGAATGCCGAGGACAGGATCAGGCCGATCAGCACCGTCAGTATCATCGTCCATTCGAAATTGGCGTAGGGCAGAGCCAGCGTAAAGGGCAGCACGCCGACGATGGAGAACCAGATCATCGCCTTCTGTCCGTAGCGGTCGCCGAACGGGCCACCGAGCAGGATGCCCAGCGCCGAGGCGCCGAGGAACAGGAACAGCATGACCTGCGACATCTGCACCGAAACGTCGAATTTATCGATGGCGTAGAAGGTGTAGTAGCTGGCGAGGCTGGCGATGTAGGCGTTCTTGGTCAGCACCAGTAAGGTCAGCACCGCCAACGCGCCCATCACCTTGCGGCGCGGGAAGGGCGATACAAAACCTGCCGCCTTGCGGTTGGCGAGCGAAGCGCGCAGGCGGCTGTACCAGCCGCCGACCCGCCACAGCACGATAATACCGATCAGCGATCCGACGGCAAACCACGCTATGCTGGTCTGGCCGAAAGGCACGACGATGAAGGCAGCCAGCAGCGGCCCGATGGCCTGGCCGAAGTTGCCGCCGACCTGGAACAGAGATTGCGCCAAGCCGAACCTGCCGCCCGAGGCGAAGCGGGCGATGCGCGAGGATTCCGGGTGGAAGATCGCCGAGCCGATGCCGATCAGCGACGCGCCGATCAGCAGCAGCCAATAGTGTCCGGCATAGGCCAGCACGATCAGGCCGATCAGCGAGGACGCCATGCCGTAGGGCAGCGAATAGGGCATCGGCCGCTTGTCGGTGACCATTCCGATCAGCGGCTGCAGCAATGAGGCCGTCACCTGGAAGGTGAACGTCAAAAGGCCGATCTGCCAGAAATCGAGACCGTAATTGTCTTTCAGCAGCGGATAGATGGCCGAGAGCAGCGACTGCATGATGTCGTTGACACAATGGCAGAAGCTCACCGCAAGAATGACGCTAAAGGCCGTCGCTTGCGCCGAAGTGTGGCTGGCCGTCGCAGGCGTGGCGGCGGTGGTCGCTGTGTTATCGGTCAAGGCATGCTCCGTGGTCTTTTTGGCGGGCGCTCGCGCAGGCGGCCTCATAGCCGGGTTGCCTTATAAGTCACTTGCCGGGCGACTTCTTTCGTGGTTTGGTCCAATAATTTCGCGAGTGGGCCATTACTCAATGCCGCGTGGCAATGAAATCTTCAAAGTGGGCGACACCGATCTCGGCCAGCTTGGGCAGCTGCATGAGCGCCGCTGGCAGTGGCTGGAGCAGGCCGTCGGGCCAGCGGTGGCCCTGCCGACCGAATATCCCGACGGCTACCACGTGCCGCAGCACCGTCACAGTCGCAGTCAGTTGCTGCATGCGCTTGTCGGCGTCGTGCTGGTGACGACGCGGCATGGCCGCTGGATGGTGCCTCCCGATCATGCCATGTGGATTCCCGCCGGCACCGAGCATTCCGTCGAGATGCTTGGCGACGTCAGCATGCGTTCGGTCTATGTGATGCCGGACGCCATTGCGGGGCTGCCGCATGGGCTGCGCGTCGTTGGCATTACAGATCTGATGCACAGCCTGATCGTGGAATCTGAAAAGCTGCCGCAGGGCGCCGAGCTGGAAGGGCGCGGCGGGCTGATCATGAGCCTCCTGCTGCATGAAATCCCGAACCTGCCGGAACGGCCGCTCGGCCTGCCTTTTCCTTCAGATCCAAAGCTTGCGGCACTGTGCCGGCGCTTCGTTGCAGCACCCTCGCCGCACGCGACAATCGACGAATGGGCCGATATCGTCGGCATGAGCCGCCGTTCCTTCACCCGCGCCTTTCATCGCCAGACCGGATTGTCGCTGTCGACATGGCGCCAACAGGCCTGCCTGTTCGCGGCCTTGCCGAGGCTGGCCGATGGCGAGCCGATCACAAGGGTGGCGTTCGACCTCGGCTATGACAGCGTGCCGGCCTTCATCACCATGTTCAAGCGTATGCTGGGGGCATCGCCGCGGGGCTATATGCGAGGGTCAAGGGACAATATCAGGGTGTCGAACGGGTAACGCATGACCCGAACCTTCGGTTCGCTTCAGCGAAATCGGAACCGATTTCGCTGGTGGCCATGCGCAAAATCAAAGTGCTACAGCGTCCCTTTGCGCGTCCGCTGAACGCGCGGCGCTGTAGCGCTGGCAGATTTCAGTCGAACAGGCTCGATACCGATTCCTCGGTCGCCGTGCGCGAGATCGCCTCACCCATCAGGTCTGCGATGGAGATGACGCGGATGTTGCTGGCGTCGAGCACCGCCTGGGTCGGCTGGATGGAATCGGTAATGACCAGTTCCTGCAGCTTCGAGGCGCCGATGCGGGCGATGGCGCCGCCCGACAAAACGCCATGGGTGGTGTAGGCAGTGACGCTGGTGGCGCCGCCGGCAAGCAGTGCATCGGCCGCATTGCACAAGGTGCCGCCCGAATCGATGATGTCGTCGATCAGCAGGCAATCCTTGCCGCGCACGTCGCCGATGACGTTCATGACTTCCGATTCACCGGGGCGCTCGCGACGCTTGTCGACGATGGCGAGTTGAGCATCGATGCGTTTGGCCAGCGCGCGGGCGCGGACCACGCCACCGACATCCGGCGACACAACCATGACATTGGCAAGCTGCTTATATTTCGCCTTCACGTCGCGGGCCATGACCGGCACCGAGAACAGGTTGTCGGTCGGGATATCGAAGAAGCCCTGGATCTGGCCGGCGTGGAGATCGAGCGTTAAGACGCGATCGACGCCCGCCCGCGTGATCATGTTGGCGACCAGCTTGGCCGAGATCGGCGTGCGGCCCGAGGCGCGGCGATCTTGCCTGGCATAGCCGAAATACGGAATGACCGCCGTGATGCGCTTGGCCGACGAGCGCATAAAGGCATCGATCATGATGAGCAGTTCCATCAGGTGATCGTTGGTCGGGAACGAGGTGGACTGCAGGATGAAGACATCCTCGCCGCGCACATTCTCCTGGATCTCGACGAAGATTTCCTGATCGGCGAAGCGCCTGACGCTGGCTTTGCCCAGCGGGATGTTGAGATAGCGGGCGACCGCTTCGGCCAGCACCCTGTTGGAATTGCCCGCGAAAAGCTTCATGCACCGTTCCTGGTGAAGGATGGAGACTCTGGCAGACTCTCTTGAGCCCCTTAGTCGGGGCTTTTAGCGGCCCGTGCCGGTATTGCAAGCGTCGTGAGCGGAATCCGCAGGCTAATGTCAATAAACGTCTACGACGGGGAGCCGGCAACATGTCAGCCCGCCAGTCAACCCGCTTGGCCGCCAAGCCATGTGGCAAACTGGTCGATCGTCTGGTCGGCGATCGCCTGCATGGTCTCCGGCGCGACCGCAGCCCAGCCTTCGCCACCATTGGCCGAGGGCGCCTTCTGCTGGCCGTTGATGCGATGCAGCCGGTTGCCTGCCGGGTCATAGACGTCCCAGACATAGATGACGGTGGTGTCCTTGCCTTCCGACATCGTCGAGAAATAGCCCTTCAGCACGTGCGTAGGGGTCTGGCCGGCGCTACCGGCCAAGGTGATGCCGCGCTGCTTGGCTCGCGTCTGAAGCTCTGCGGTCAGCGGTGTCGCGGCTTCCACCGAGGCGCCGACGATCGGCGCTACCTGCAGGCGGGTTCGTGCGATGACGGCGGCGCTCTTTGCGGGCTGCGAGGGGGCGGAAGGCTGTGCCGTTGCGGAAGGATGGGCGGTCGTTGCAGGTGTGGTGGGCGTTGCAGCCGTGCCGGTTGGTACGGCCTGTGTCGACTGCGAGGCGATGGCGGAGGGTTCGAGTACGTCCTTCGCGTTGGTGCAGGCGGCCAGCGTCAGCGCCGCGAGCAATGACACGGTCGTCACATGCGATCGCCTCATTTGCCTCAAAACTCCCTGGCGATGAACGCCCCTTGCATTCTTACCATTATGGATTCATTGCACAATCAAGTCGAGATCATGGCGGGACAGCGGTTTCGGCTGCGATTCGGTCGTCAGATACGTACGGCCGAGCGTCATTGCCGTCTCGGTTTCGGAGTCCATGATGATCATGTGGGCGAACAGCGTCATGTTTGGCGCGATGGGTTCGGGATTGCCCTGATAGAACATCGGCATGTCCATCCATGATGGGGTGAAGCGGGCGCCGAGCGAATAGCCGCAGGCGTTGAGCCGGTGTTTGGTCAAGTTGTGGGTTTCGAGCGTGCGGGCATGCGCGTCGAACACATCGCCGAAGGTATTTCCGGGCGTCATCGCCTTTTCGACGGCCAGAAGTGCGGCGCGTGCGGCATCGAACAATTCCTGGTGACGTTTCGACACCTTGCCGGTCAGCACCGTGCGCATCATCGCCGCATGGTAATGGTGGAAAACGCCGGCCCATTCGAGCGTCAGCTGGTCGTTTTTGCTCAGCTTGCGGCGGCCAGCCTTGTAACGGCAAAGCAGTGCGTCCACGCCAGAGCCGATGATGAACTCGTTCGCCGGATAATCGCCGCCGCCGGCAAAGATCGCGCCCTGCATGGCAGCAAGGATCAGGGCTTCGTCGCCACCCTGCTTGATCAGCGGCAGGGCCGCATCCAGCGCGTCGTCGGCGAGATTTGCGGCCTTTTCCACCTTGGCGATTTCGGCCGGGCTCTTGAACAGGCGCAGCCGGCTGACGATGCCGGACGCGTCGGCGATCTGGCCAAAGGTCTGCAATTGCTCGTCCAGGCGCCGGCCATTGTAGGCGGTCAGGCCGTGGGTGTCGTATTCAACTCCGATGCGGGCGCCGAGCAGGTCGAGATCGTTGAGCAGATTGCGCAGGTCGATCGCCGGATTGGCGCCGTCGCGATCGGTCCACAGCACGATGTTGTCGATAATCGAGGTGTGGCGCGCCTGGCGCAGATCGGCCGAGCGCGTGAGCAGGATCATCGAACCGTCTGCCTTCACCACCAGGCACTGAAAGAAGCAGAAGCCGAACGTATCGTAGCCGGTCAGCCAGTACATGCTCTCCTGCGCAAACAGCAGGACGGCATCGAGTTTCTTCTCGGCGATCTCGATCATCAGCCGATCGCGCCGCGCGTCAAATTCCGACCGTTCGAAATGCAGCGCCATTATTCAGTCTCCAAAACGATTGCCGAAATCTGCCGCCCGTAATCCGGCTCCTTGCGATGGGTGCTGCGCCGGTAGGAATAGAACAGATCCTCCTCGGCGTAGGTGCAGCGGCCGAGCCCGTCGGCGATCACACCGGCCCGGGTCAGGCGATGGACGGTGTAGAGGTTGAGGTCGAACATTGCATGTCCCGACTTCGCGGACGGCGCGAAATAGCCGATGTTGTTGGCATCGGCCTCGACGAAGCGGGCGACGAATTCCGGTCCTACCTCGTAGTTTTTGGGGCCGATGGACGGACCGAGAACCGCAACGATGCGCTCGCGCCGGGCGCCGAGGCCCTCCATCGCGGCAATGGTGTTTTCCAGCACGCCCGACAAGGCGCCCTTCCAGCCGGCATGGGCTGCGCCGACGATACGCGCCTCGGCATCGGCGAACAGCACCGGTCCGCAATCGGCGGTCGAGGCGCCGACTGCAATGCCTGGCCGGTCGGTGACGACGGCGTCGGCCTTCGGCCGCACGCCGGGAAAAGGCTCCCTGACGATGACGACGTCGGGCGAATGGATTTGGTGGGCGGTCAAGAGATGGCTCGCCGGCACGCCCATCCAGTCGGCGACGCGGCGGCGGTTCTCGGCTACCCGCGTTTGGTCGTCGCTCGAGCCGGTGCCGATGTTGAGGCCCCGATAGATGCCGCTGGAGACGCCGCCGACGCGGGTGAAATAGCCATGGCGAATGCCTTGCGGCCGCGCCTTTTCCAGCAAGGGCGACCGAACGGGATCCGGTTTGGTCTGATTCAGCATGGCGGCGTTGTTGTCCGTGTGGGCGATTTCGTCAAGCGACAGTCCAAAAATCGGCGACATTCCAAGATGGGCTACAGTCCAAAGATCGGCGACGTCCAAAACGGGCGACAGTCGGAAATTGGGAGAGTGGGAGAGGCGGCAGCGAAAAGTCAATCCGCCGTTGCAAAGGGCGGAACGGCGATGCCGGCAGGCAGAACGGCAAGCACCTTGAACAGGTCGCCCATGGCTTGCGGACCGGCGAGGCGTTCGACCTCGCCTGCAATCTTTTCGCGAGCCGCCTCATTGGCATTGGCGCCGAGCTGGCCGGCGCGTTCGAGAAGGCCCATTTCCACCAGGAATTTGCCTTGCGTGGAGAGATGGGCATCGAGGCCATGCGCCCGCACAGTCGCGGCAAGGGCGGCGAAATCGACATGGGCGGTGAGATCGGCTTCGCCCGGATTGGCCAGCACATCTTCGTGATCGTGCTTGCGCACGGCCTGCAACGTGTCGCCGACCCCTGGTCGGAGGTAGCCATAGTCGAGGAACAGGCCGGCGCCACCGAGCCGGGCCAATCGCTCAGCGATGGTCGCCATCAGCGCGGCTCGGGCCGGCGCGACCTCGACGATCGCGCCCTGTGGCGCGTTTTCGGCATCGTCCGGCAACAGCGTCGGATCGACCGAGCCGGCGCCGGCGAAGAAGTGCAATTC
>NZ_RZSX01001320.1:0-1131 GCF_004023105.1 Mesorhizobium sp. M5C.F.Ca.IN.020.32.2.1
GTGCTCAATGCCTGAAATGCCTCACGCCGGTAAACACCATAGCGATGCCGTGGGCGTCGGCGGCGGCGATGACATCGTCGTCGCGCATCGAGCCACCCGGCTGGATGACGGCGGTAGCGCCGGCTTCGATCGCAGACATGTTTCGCCTATCCGATTGCGGCGCGTCGGCAAAAAGGCCGGAAGCCGCGTCTCAGCGCGGAAAATAGCCGTGATCGGCCCGGATTCCGCATTAACAGCACGGCTTGTCTACGAAATGGGCAGCTATGGCAAGAGGCTGACTCAGAGGAAGAGTTGAGCCAGCGCGTACGGTCTCATTCCCGCTTGTTTGGAGAGAGCGTAGAAGCCGCTATGCTTGCGTCGCTGACTGACCTGAAGAGCAGGCATGATATCAGATTCCATCGAAAGGCATGCGGATGAGCGCATTTCCCGAAATCTATCTAGTTCGGCATGGCGAGACGGAATGGAGCGCCTCCGGAAAGCACACCGGCCTGACCGACATACCGCTGACGCCTGCCGGCGAGGAGGCCGCCGGACGGGTCGCTGAGCGGTTGCAGGGCCTTTCGTTCCAGGCTGTCTGGTCGAGCCCGTCGCAGCGCGCCTTCAAGACTTGTACGCTGGCCGGCTTCGGTTCGGCCGGCGTGAAGAAGGCCGATCTGGCGGAATGGGATTACGGCGCTTACGAGGGGCTGACCACAAAGCAGATCCTCATCGAACGCCCCGGCTGGCGTCTGTTTCGCGATGGCTGCCCTGATGGCGAGGCGGCAGAGGACGTCGGCGCAAGGGCGGATCGAATCATCGACGAGCTGCGTGGCGTCAACGGCAATGTCCTGGTGTTTTCAAGCTCTCATTTCCTGCGGGTGCTGGCTACGCGCTGGCTCGGCCTGCCGCCGCAAAATGGAGCTCTGTTCGTGCTGGATACCGCCAGCACGAGCGTACTCGGCTATGAGCACGACATTAGCGAACCAATTATCCGGCGCTGGAACCAGAGATAACAGACGCTTTAAAGGCTTGTTCGCGTCTATCTGATCGCGTCCAGCGCCTGCCTCTGCCGGTGCATCTCCAAAAACACACGATAGTCGCGGTCGAACCGGCCGGCGGCCGGCGAATTGGGCTCTCGCGTCTTGCCGCCTT
>NZ_RZSX01001321.1:0-1129 GCF_004023105.1 Mesorhizobium sp. M5C.F.Ca.IN.020.32.2.1
CTCTTTGTGTGGCCAAAGCGGAAGGACGCTCTGGCTTCGTGACGTTTTCGCCTGCAATCCTCAATCAGTTCGACATGCAGCTTGGCGAAGAAGCTGGCATCAAGCGGGCGCTTAACTGCGACGAGTTCTTCCTGGTTTGGCAACCGCAATTCGAGCTGGCAACCGGCCGCATGATTGGCGCCGAGGCGCTGGTGCGTTGGCGCGACCCCGCTTCGGGCGCGATTCGTCTGCCGATGTCATTCATTCCAATTGCCGAACGAGGCGACCTGATACTAGAAGTCGACAAGGTTGTGCTGAGCAAGGCTTGCCTGCAGGCAGCTCGATGGATGCCTGTTTCTGCCGATGATTTCGTTTGCTCGGTCAATCTTTCGGGCAAAAGCCTTCAGAACGATGCCTACTTCGCCCATCTTCTTCTGGTGCTGCGACAAACGGGCCTGCCGCCCTCGCGCCTGCAACTGGAAATAACGGAAGGGGTATTTATCCAGAACAGCCGAAACGCCTTGAACATGCTGACGGAAATTCGAAATATCGGGGTCGGCTTGGCACTCGACGATTTTGGATCCGGCTATTCAAGTTTCGGCTACCTTGCCGATTTCAACCTGGATCGGTTGAAGATCGACCGATCGTTCTTGAGCGGTCTGGAAGCGTCGAAGAAAAAACAGAACATTGTTCGAGGCATTATAGCACTGGCCAATTCGCTCGGTTTGACCGTTCTGGCAGAGGGCGTGGAAAACGAAGCGCAGCTTGATTTCCTGATTGCCGAGCGTTGTCACAGCGCTCAAGGGTTTTTCATGTCACAGCCCATCGAAGAAAATCTGCTGACAAACCACCTAGCCGCAAGGCAAGGCAGGATAAAAGATACGGACAAGTTCAGGCTGGGCCTTTCTGCCTAGTACTACAGTTCCAGATGGGAGCATTTGCACCCAAGTGGCCTCACTTGGCGTCGCATAAATGCGGCTAACACAAAGAGATAGCGCGGGATGCCTCGTTCAATTTGAACGCATCCCGCTCTAGCCGGTGCCCGGCCATATCCGACGGCATTTTGCCGATCTGCATTGGCAGTCGGAGGCAGCCGACGGCAGACTTGTGGGCTCGAAGGATATGACATACTCGATGCCGTGGCTATATT
>NZ_RZSX01001322.1:0-1127 GCF_004023105.1 Mesorhizobium sp. M5C.F.Ca.IN.020.32.2.1
TTTTGGCACACCGTCGTGAGCGCGGCACCGCCGGAACTCAAAGGCAGCGTTTTCACGCCTGGATTTCTTATGCGGCCGGAGCCGGCGGCAGTTCGAACAGGTTGGCGCCATTCTCCTGGCCTCGCTCGACATAGCCGATTATCCGAAACCATTTTGCGACGTCCGGTCTCTGGAGCCAGCTGCGCGAATGAATCGGGAGATTGCCGGCGAGCGCCTGGATATGGCGGATGTGCCGCTTGCAGAAGCGAACGGTCGCGGCACTGAAGAAATCCTCCTGTGCGGCGAACAGCGTATCAGCAGCGTCGCTATGCTCGTGCCACGCGATGATCGCCACGGTCTTTTCGCCCTGGACAAGCGCGTGAGCACGGCCTTCTTTCAAGTTCATCATCAGATTGTCGTAGGCGATCTTGCTGTCCTTGCCGGCCGCGGCGTATTCGTCCGATATCCGCTTGGACAGATCACGGAAAAGAGCTTCCAGATCTCCAACCGTTGCTGCGCGTGCTCTCATTTCGCCTCCTCGAGCCCCAGCAGGCAGTTTGCCCTAAGGATAGAGGATCACCAAGCAAATCAAATCCGTCATCCGCCCAACGCGAGCAAAGGCGTTTCGCGGGCGAAGCCGCCGTCATGTGCTCAGGTCACGTGATTTTGCCGAGTAGGCGCGGGAAATGCGTCTGGTGCGTGAGTCGCGCAGGTCCGCCCGGTCTAGTGGCGATGGTAAGCCAGAACTGTACTGCCGCGTGGCGACTTGTGGCGATCAGATAAGGTGAACCCGGCACCCTCGATTAGAGACTGAAGACGGATGTCGTCTTCGTCGGGAACTCGCGCCACAATCGTCTGAGTGCGGTTAATGATGTCGATGAAGATGCGATCGGCCTCCTCCTGACCCAACCCCCTGCGGACATGCTGGTACACAGCGAGAAGAAGAACGATATCGTAACGGTCATTTAGAACAGATTGAAGCTTTCGACTCCCAAGACTCATGGTGTCAAATCGACTTTCTACGTTCGATCCTAGAAAGATAGAACGCGCCACGCGGGTGTGTGGCTTCAGAACGTCAATGCCGTGGATGTAGGCCGGTCTGCGTTTGGCGATTTCATAAGCGACGATGCCCATATTGCAACCAACAT
>NZ_RZSX01001323.1:0-1123 GCF_004023105.1 Mesorhizobium sp. M5C.F.Ca.IN.020.32.2.1
GCTGTATGCCGGGGAGCAGTGAGGCGTGACGTTCGGCGGGGGCGAGCTCGTGACGGGTGTCAGCGATCCGTGTCAGTTTCAACTTGACAGGTGACGGCAGTTATGCTAGGAATTTATTCATAGTGTTGATTTGCGCCCGCCCGCCGAGGGCGGGTTTTTCATTTTAGGCGCCGGCGCCATTCTTCATAAGTCCGACAAAACCGCAGGTTTGCCGGCCTTACCGTCTTTCCGAAAAGTCATACGACTTGGACCAGCTCTCACCTGCAACGACCCGCAAACCGTCCGGCCGATACCCATCAGATCCGAACTCATCTTGAAGCATTCTGGCCGCTTCGCGCGCCTGTAACCACAGCCCTTGCTCGAGCAACTCGCGAATCTTCGGATGAATTGTAACGGTGGCATCAGCCCTTTCGTGCTCTAATGCCATGGCACCTTCATCGAGCATTGATGCGAGACTGAGGCCGGGTTCGTAGTAGTATCTCCATTCCTCACCCGGGCGCGGCAGTTCAATCGGTTCCTTTGCGTCTGGATCCGGATCCCGCCAGTAGAACTTAAGCAGATCAGATTGGAAGAAGGCGAACGAGCCGACGTGCAACGTACATGGGTGGCCACCGATTGAAACAAGGCGGTGGGCCTGCAACTTCGCTTTTGCCTTGTCGCCCGATGATGGTACAGACGATCGCCCTTTGCTTTCAAAGGCGTACCACTTTCCAGCGTTGTTTTCGCCAACAAGATCGGGGCGCGATCTGCCAAGGATTGTGGGGTTAAGCTGAGGGCGAAAAACGTCGAGGTGAAGCAGCGACGGTGTGTTCAATATCCGTGATGAGAACAGCTTGCAAAGTGTCATTCCCAGGAAGTAGCTGACCATTCCCTTCTCAGTAGGGTCCAGCGCAGCAAAGGCATCAGTGCGTTGAAGATGCCGGTGCCAATTCTGCTCAACGGCCATGCGGATCAGGGACAACCGGAATATTGCCTCGTGGAACGACGTCGGCCCATGCTGAAATACGTGGTAGGTGCTTGGGCGGCCAATAGTTATCGCCGCCCAGAGTAGTTCATCCCATGATGTGCTGAGAGTTCCGGTGCGTGCCAAATTGTATGCGCTGGGAAAAGATCGGCTCTGATA
>NZ_RZSX01001324.1:0-1122 GCF_004023105.1 Mesorhizobium sp. M5C.F.Ca.IN.020.32.2.1
GTACTCGGGGACGTCGACCTGACGCCGGCAGAACGGGAAGTCGTCATGCCGAAGATAAAGAAGATCGAGGAGACTTACGGCGATCGCGATTTCCTCATGCTGGAAATCGTTGCCTATCTACGATCGATCGGCCGGTATCTGGATCCCGGCTCGCCTGCGACGCACTGGTCGGAGAATACGAAAACTCATCACTGAATGCCGGCGGCACCCTCTCCGCTATTCTGAGAGAGGAGACTCCGGCCACCACCTATTGCGGTCAAGCTGCTGGAACATATTTGGCCGTGGTATATTCTCTGGACATGAGCGAGACCGCGGTCATTTGCCTCGACGAGGCCGTCCGGTGCGAGATCCGGCGCGAGCTTGCCGTTGCCAGGGCGAAGCACGGCAACAGCTGGGAGGTCCAGTCGATCGCCAACAGCTGGGGCGACACCATGGATGATCGCGAGACATTGGCGGCAATTCGCTTGTTCAACCGCACCGGCTCGATGTTTGCCGGTGTTATTTGCTCCATACACTGATGCCGTCTCCCAAGATCGTGCAGGGCGATCGTCTTTCCATTGACGTTGATGTGCTGAAGGTACGGGACGACGCCCGTGTGACATTCGCGCTTTTCAGATCACGGGATCGGAAGGCATCATGAAATGGGCGCGCCGTACCACCAGCGCCCGTGACCGGCCGAGTATTGCCGCCGGCGTAATCCCGCCCCTCCTGCCGACGCTGGTCGATCGCGTCCCGCAGGGCCCTGATTGGCTACACGAAATCAAATGGGACGGCTATCGGATCGGCGTCTATCTCGACAAAGGCAAGGTCAAAATCCTTACCCGCAACCTTCACGACTGGACCGTAAGGTTTCCGACTATCGTAACGGCCGTGGCCGAGCTCGACGCCTCGGACGCGATAATCGACGGTGAGGCGTTCGTCGCCGACGAGAAGGGCTTGTCGCACTTTTCCAGTCTTCAGCGGGCTCTTGGCCGCGGCGGGAGACGTCAGGACATCATGCTTGCCGTCTTCGACCTGCTCAAGCTCGACGGCGAGGACCTTCGCGATCGGCCACTCGTGGATCGGCGAAAAGCGCTAGTTAATCTGCTGGGTGAGACGCCGCCGAACGGCATTGTTTTGAGC
>NZ_RZSX01001325.1:0-1116 GCF_004023105.1 Mesorhizobium sp. M5C.F.Ca.IN.020.32.2.1
GCGGTTCAACTCAGTGAAATAGCTGAACATGCCGCCGCCGAGGCGGATATCGGGAAAGGCGCGCCGCGCGGCGGCATAGACGTCCTCGAGCGGCGGACATTCAGGCCATGCGCTGCCCGGCGGCGTCGACTGCCGGTCGACCGAGGGCGAAACCGCGATGGCCGAGAGCTTCAGCCCGGCCTGTCGCACCGCATCGGCGACGCCTGAAAGCTCAGCGTCGAGATCGCCAACGCAGGAAACGACGCATTCAAGCGTCGTCTCGACCGGGCAGGCTGCGGCGAGCCGGGCATAGGACTGCAAGGCTTCGAGGCCGTGGCCACACGTCGGGTCGTAGTGGAACGTCAGCTGTTGCGGACCAAGCGCGGACAGCGTCGGAAGGTTTGCCAGCGCCGCCTCGACCTCATCCGGGTAGATGATCACGCCGATATCCGGTAGTGCCGGTCCGGCTTCGCCGAGCTCGACGCGGACGTGTTCGGCGGCTGTTGCGGCAGCCGGCGCCTTCACGTCGCCTGAGATGCGCAAGCTGATTGTCTGGCGCAGAGTCTCGCCGGCAGGCAGCACATAGGGCCATGGCAGCGCGAGCGGCCGGACATAGGTCTTGTAGGACGCGTCCGACCAGTTGCGCTGGTCCTCCATCTCGAACACGTCGCCTTCCATCCGGCATTCGGCGGTGACGCTGGGCCGGACCTCATGAGTAATCGCCCGCAAATCCTTAAAAGGCTGCCAGGGGTCGATCAGCTGCGGAAGCTTCGTTTCCACCACGCTGCCGTCGGTGTGCTCGACGGTGATCGGGCTGCCGGCCAGGCCGGCGATCGGATGCAGGATGCAGAAGCCGCAGCGATTGGTCTCGAAATCGTCTTCGGGACGCGCGCTCACGTCGAAAACCAGCTGGCCGTCGGCGGAACCTTCGATCGTCGCGCGAAAGCCGAGCCGGCTTCCCTTTGGTCCGACGCAACTTGCCGAATAGCTGACGGAGAAAGTGTCGGCACCCTGGTCGATGACTAAATCCGTGAGCGCCGGCTCGTAAGTGCCCCAGTCGCGGTCCCTGATGACATAAGCGATGGTGCGCAGCACTTCCGTGCCGCCGTGGCGGATGGTGCGCAGATTGCCGTTGAC
>NZ_RZSX01001326.1:0-1115 GCF_004023105.1 Mesorhizobium sp. M5C.F.Ca.IN.020.32.2.1
ATCCTGCTGGCGGCCGGCTTCCAGTTGATGAACCCGCGCTTTCTCACCGAGACCAACCTGTTGATCGTCACGCAGCAGTCGTCGATCAACATCGTGCTCGCGGCCGGCATGACCTTCGTCATCCTAACCGGCGGCATCGACCTGTCCGTCGGCTCCATTCTTGCCGCCTCGGCGATGGTGGCGGTGATGGTGTCGCTGGTGCCGGGGTGGGGCATGCTCGGCGTGCCGGCGGCCATTCTGGTCGGCCTCGGCTTCGGCGTCATCAACGGACTGCTCGTCGCCTACATCAAGCTGCCGCCCTTCATCGTCACGCTGGGTTCGCTTACAGCCGTGCGCGGCGTCGCCCGCCTGCTCGGCCAGGACACCACGGTGTTCAACTCGGACCTGCCGTTCGACTTCATCGGCAACGGTTCGCTGTTCGGCATCCCCTGGCTGGTCATCATCGCTCTGTCGGTCGTGGTGCTGTCCTGGCTGGTGCTCAAGCGCACCGTGCTCGGCACCTGGATCTATGCCGTCGGCGGCAATGCCGAGGCCGCGCGCCTCACCGGCATCAAGGTGCCGCTGGTGCTGCTCTTCGTCTATGGCGTTTCCGGCCTTCTGGCCGGCCTTGGCGGCGCCATGTCGGCGGCCCGGCTCTACGCGGCCAACGGGCTGCAGCTTGGGCAGTCCTACGAACTCGACGCCATTGCCGCAGTCATTCTCGGCGGTACTAGCTTTGTCGGCGGCGTCGGTTCGATCTGGGGCACGCTGATCGGCGGGCTGATCATCGCGGTGCTCTCCAATGGGCTCATCTTGGCCGGTGTTTCGGACATCTGGCAGTACATCATCAAGGGATTGGTCATCATCGTGGCGGTCGCCCTCGACCGCTACAGGCTCCAGGCAGGAGCAAGAACGTGATTGACCTTAGTCGCCGGCGTCAACGACCCGGTTTCATGTAACGCACCGTGAGAGGCGCGGGGCATCAGGAGGAAAACAATGAAGACCATCGCTAAACTGCTCTGCGGCGTTGCGCTTGCGGCCGTCGTCATCGCACCGGCTTCGGCCAAGGATCTGAACAAGGTCGGCATCTCGGTCGGCCTGCTCGGCAACCCGTTCTTCGTCGCCACCATCAAGGG
>NZ_RZSX01001327.1:0-1112 GCF_004023105.1 Mesorhizobium sp. M5C.F.Ca.IN.020.32.2.1
ATAGGCCATGCCGTTGGGATAGCTGATCGCTTCCAGCTGCAGGCCCCAGGGCGCCTGGAAATAAAGGATGCTCTGGCCGGCCGCCGGCCCTTCGGTAACCGGCAGCGGCCCCATACGCGTCTTGACGCCCTTTTCATCGAAATAGGCTTTCGCGGCAGCGATATCGTCGACATAGAAGGCGATGTGGAAGCCGCCAATGTCGCTGTTGCGGGCCTGCAGGTCTCTCTGGTCGGGCGCGGTATATTTGAACAGCTCGATATTCGACCCGTAGCCGCAGCGAACCAGGGTGATCTCCTCGATCACCGCCTTGGGGTCGACTCCCAGCAGATCCTGCATGAACGTCCCCTTATTATCGGCGAACGGCCCGAAGGACATCGCCTTCTTGCAGCCGACGACCTCGGTGAAGAAGTCGACGGCCTGCTTCATGTCGGGGACTGTAACCCCGGTGTGATCATGCCCGCGCATGCCAGGAATGGAATCGGCTGAGGCTGTGCTGATAGTTCCACCGATAGTGCCCAGGACGGCGGCTGCAAGCGTTGCAGTTAGGAGCGCATTCTTCATCTCAGTCATCCTCTCGCGGGACATGGGTGACTTGCCGGGCGCACGCCCGAGGCCCGCTCTTCGGCGTGCGAATGAGATGTGCTGTGAATGATCGTTGCGACCGATGTCATGCCGGCGCCTTCGCCGCAGGCAGCAGCCAGCCGTCATCGATCTCGGGCAGCGGGATGGCTGCGAGAAGATCGCGCGTGTAGGCCTGCCGCGGGTTCGCGAACAAAGCGTCGGTGGCGCTTGCCTCGACGATCACGCCTTCGCGCATGACGATCACTTGCCGGCAAAGCCGCCGGATTACCGACAGGTCGTGGCTGATGAAGGCGACGGTCAGGCCCATTTCGGCGGCCAGCCGTTCCAGCAGCGTCAGGATCTGTGCCTGGGTCGACACGTCGAGGCCGGAGACGATCTCGTCGGCCAGCACGAATTTCGGCGACAGCGCCAGCGCCCGGGCAATGCCGACGCGCTGGCGTTGGCCGCCCGACAGCTGGTGACGATAGCGGCTGGCGAAACTTAGCGGCAGGCCGACGCGCTGCAGCGCCTCCGCGACACGACCCTTGAGA
>NZ_RZSX01001328.1:0-1110 GCF_004023105.1 Mesorhizobium sp. M5C.F.Ca.IN.020.32.2.1
TTTTTCCTTATCCCGGCGGCCTTTTTTACCTCGTTTTACACTCACCAGCCTCAACAGGGCGTGGTAGAGTTGTCGACCCTTGCGGCGGAGTAGATATTGCAAAAAGGCCCCCGGTCCAGCCGGGGGCCTTTTTGATTCCGGTAGAGCAAGGTCAATGCCAATAAGGCTCGACCTTGTAGTAACTGTATGAAGCATCACGCGCGGCCTCGCCGTCAGCGCCCGTCAATTCGTTGATCGAATAGGCGGGAGCCGCCTTCAGTTGCTCCTTCGTGAACGGCACGACGTAGCCGCCCTTGTCCTCGTCATAGTCGAGGCTCGCCCACGGAATGGCGTGGTACTTCTCGCCGATGCCAAGAAATCCGCCAAAGCCGATCACGGCAAACATGATTCCGTTCGACAACTTGTCGAGCATGACATCCTCGATGTCGCCGATGTGCGTGCCTTCCGTGTTATAAACCGATGTGCCGATAACCCGCGAAGCGGCGATGGCTTCGGTGTGTCCTGTCTGGGTTGTCATGGTGTGCTCCTCTTGTCGTTCACTTCAGGTTGGACAATGAGGAGAGGGCTGCGAAGGTTCCCGACTTTTATCCATGCGGCATGATCACTCAGCGAGGATAAAGGTAACCTTCATGTTGACGCGGTAGGCGGAGATCTTGCCGTCCTCGACGACGACTTTCTGATCCTGGATCCAGGCGCCTTCGACGTTCTTTAGGGTTTTTGCGGCGCGCGCAATCCCCACTTCGATGGCGTCCTGAAAGCTCTTATTCGACGATGATGTGATTTCGGTGACGCGGGCGACGGACATGGCTTCCTCCTCCAGGCACTCGGGTTGCCTGGGCAGCGTACAACCCGCACGTGTTGACTACATGTTTAGGGGTCGGGACTTAGGGCCGGAGCCCTAAACTGCTCGGCCCTTGGCCACGCGATCGAATGCCATCAGCCTTTCAAGCAGCGCCCGAAGGTCCTTCAGCGGCACCATGTTGGGACCATCGGAGGGGGCATTGTCGGGATCCTGATGCGTCTCGATGAAGACGCCGGCGACACCGACCGCAACCGCAGCGCGCGCCAGCGTCTCGACGAAGCGCCGATCGCCACCCGAGGAGCCGCCCT
>NZ_RZSX01001329.1:0-1108 GCF_004023105.1 Mesorhizobium sp. M5C.F.Ca.IN.020.32.2.1
CCCCAATAGCCGATCGCTGCATAGATCATCGGCACCTTGGTGTCGTGCAGGCCGCGCAACATGCCGGCGGCAACCGCCTGCGCGCCGTCGAAAATCTGGAACAGCGCGGCAAAGGCCAGGAACGACACGGCAAGCCCGATCACCCTGGCATTGGCCGGTTCACCAAGATCGATGAAGGCGCTGATCAGCAGTTGCGGCCACAGGATCATCACCAGCCCCATCAGCGCCATGAACGAGACGCCGATGACAAAGGCGGTCCAGCCGGCGCGGGAAACCCCTTCCGGATTGCCGGCGCCATAGGCGAGCCCGACACGCACCGTCGCCGCCTGGTTGAGGCCGAGCGGCACCATGAAGCTGATCGAGGCGATCTGGATGGCGATGGCATGCGCTGCAAGCGAGGCAGCGTCGATCAGCCCCATGAGAAGGGCTGCCGCGTTGAAGATCGTCACCTCGAAGGCGAGCAGGCCGGCGATCGGCAGGCCGAGCCGCAGCAGCCCCTTGAAGCGCGGCCAGTCGGCCCGCCAGAAGCGCCCGAACAGCTGATAACGGCGAAACTTCGGCTCAAGCATCACCACCGCCGCCATGCCGACGAACATCAGCGTGCTGGACAGCGTGGTGGCGAGGCCGGACCCGGCGATGCCCATCGAAGGAGCGCCGAGATTGCCGAACATGAACACCCAGTTGAAGAAGACATTGCTCGCGACGGCAACGAAGACGATGACCAGCGCCCAACCCGGCCGTTCCAGCGCCGAGATAAACGAGCGCAGGACGATATAGCCGTAGAAGGGCAGCACCGCCCATTCGAGCCAGCGCAGATAGATGCCGGCCTGATGTGCCAGCGCCGGTTCCTGACCCATGGCCAGCAACACGGCCTCGCCGTACCAGAGAAATATCCAGATCGGGATTGAGATGAGGATCGCCAGCCACAGGCCCTGCCGGACGGTGCGGCGCAGATCGCGCACGGAATGGCGACGGCGGCCGAGTTCCGTGGCGATCATCGGCGAGGTCGCCAGCATCAGCCCGAGCCCGAAGATCAGCGGCATGAAATAGAGGTTGGCGCCGAGCGCACCGCTGGCCAGCGTGTCCGGACCCAGCCGCCCCATCATCA
>NZ_RZSX01000132.1:0-9833 GCF_004023105.1 Mesorhizobium sp. M5C.F.Ca.IN.020.32.2.1
TGTGATAGCTTGTCGTGAACGGCCGGCCGGCCTTGCGGCAATAGCGCCGCGCCATGATGCCGAGCGGGCCCTCGGTGACGATATGGATATGATCGGGAGTGCGCGCTTCGATCAGGCGCGCGACGTGGCCTGGCCTCGTCAGCGCCAGCCGGATATCCGGGTAGGTCGGCAGGGGCAAGGTGCGAAATATGTTCGGGGTCAGGAAGTCCGTCTCAACGTCGAAGGATTTGAGGGTTTCCGAAAGCCGTTCCAGCGTGTGGACGACGCCGTTGAC
The DNA here is from genome assembly GCF_004023105.1 of Mesorhizobium sp. M5C.F.Ca.IN.020.32.2.1. Classification (NCBI taxonomy): domain Bacteria; kingdom Pseudomonadati; phylum Pseudomonadota; class Alphaproteobacteria; order Hyphomicrobiales; family Phyllobacteriaceae; genus Mesorhizobium; species Mesorhizobium sp. M5C.F.Ca.IN.020.32.2.1. Next base: position 275 of record NZ_RZSX01000132.1, read on the forward strand.
TTGCGGGCGCCAGGCGTCGGTGACCATCAGGATGCGCATAGCTGCCCTTTGCTTGAAAGGTCGTCGGTTTCCTTGATGCGAGGCCGCAAGGCCGAATCAATCAGGATCACGCGCTTCATGCGCGCTCTTCAGCATGGTTTCATGACGCCCCGATGAAGGCATAGCCGATGGCCGTCTACAACCACAGGAAAGCACGATGCGTAGGTTCAAAAGCGTCAGAGCGTACTTTGTGCGTCCAATTGGACGCACGTCGCTCTAATCAGGCCGGAACCTTGATGACGGCGCGCAAGCCGCCGAGCGGGCTCTTGTCCAGCATGATGTCGCCGCCATGGCTACGGGCAATGTCGCGAGCGATGGCAAGGCCAAGGCCGGTACCGCTGGCATCGAGATTGCGGGCCTCGTCAAGCCGCACGAAAGGCTTGAACACGTCCTCGCGCTTTTCGGGCGGAATGCCCGGACCGTCGTCGTCGATGGTGACGAGCAGCGAGCCGCGGCCGTGGTTGGCGTTGATCTCCACCGTCTTGGCGTAACGGAAGGCGTTGCCGACGACATTGGACAACAGCCGGGCAAAGGCGTGGGGCCGCACATGCAAATTTGGGTCGCCGGCGAGCGTAGTCGACAGTTTGCGTTTGCGCAGCCTGGCCTCCTCGCCGAGCTTGTCGAAATAGGCTTCAAGATTGAAACGGCCGGCGTCTTCCGTCGCCTCGCCGCGGGCAAAGGCGAGATAGCCTTCCAGCATCGACTGCATGTCATCGATATCCTGGCCGAGCGCCTCGGTGTCGGCCTTGGTCCCGGTCAGCGCAAGTTGCAGCTTGAAGCGGGTGAGGATGGTTCTCAAATCATGACTGACGCCGGTCAGCATGGCGGTGCGCTGTTCGAGCTGGCGTTCGATACGCTCGCGCATCTGGATGAAGGCAAAGCCGGCGCGGCGAACCTCCTCGGCGCCGCGCGGACGGAAATCGGGCGGCATCGGCCGGCCCTTGCCGAAACTTTCGGCGGCCTCGGCCAGCGTCAGGATCGGCCGGATCTGATTGCGCAGGAAAGGGATGGCGATCATCAGTAGCACCAGCGAGGTGCCGACCATCCAGATCAGGAAAATGTGCGTGTTCGAGGCATAGGCCTGGCTGCGGCGCACGAAGGCGCGCAGCACCTTGCCCTCGAGCTGGACGCGGACCTCGATGATATTGGAATTGCCGACCGTATCGATCCAGAATGGACGGTTGATCTGATGGGTGATCTCGGACGAGAGAATTTCGTCGAGGATCGAGAAGAACGGCTTTGGACCGGGCGCCGGCAGCGGATCGGGCGGAAGCAAGTCGATCTTCAGCTGCATGCGATCCTGCGCGATGCGGATGATGTTGGCGTAGTCGGCGTCGTTCGGATAGGTTTCCACCAGGTCGACGATTGCGGCAATGTCGCGGACCGTGGCCTGCGACAGGCGCTGTGTCACGGTCTGCCAGTGGCGTTCCATGAAGACAAAGGCGAGGACCGATTGCAGCAGGATCATCGGTGCGATGACGATGATCAGCGAGCGGGCATAGAGCCGCTTCGGCATGTAAAGCGAAACGAGGCGCCAGAACCGTTTCCAGGCGAGCGGCACCGCCTTCAGTACCCGCGTGGCGCGAGCGCTCAAGCCGCGATCTCCCGGCCGTTCCAGTTGCGTGGTCGCCATTCGCCCTCGTTGCTCATCTTCAGCCACTCAACAAGGGGCTGTGGGCGTCAGTCTATTCCACGCTGAGCCGATACCCAATACCGCGCACGGTCTGCAGCCAGACCGGATTGGATGGATCGCGTTCGATCTTGCGGCGCAGCCTGTTGATCTGGACGTCGATGGTGCGTTCGCCGACTTCGGACTCGTCGCCGACAAGCTCATGACGCGGTATCGTTTCGCCGGCCCGCGCCGCGAAGATCGCCAGGATCTCCTGCTCGCGGTCGGTCAGCTTCAGAGCCTCGCCGCCACGCTTGAGCTCCCGCCTGGCGATCTGGAACGTGTAAGGGCCGAAGACCAGTTGCTCGACTTTGGGCGTCGTTGCCGGACCGCCGCGGCGCAGGATGTTGTTGATGCGCAGGATCAATTCGCGGGGATCGAAAGGCTTCGGCAGATAGTCGTCGGCTCCGGCCTCGAGCCCGGTAATCCGGCTGTCGGTCTCGGAGAGCGCGGTAAGCATCAGGATCGGCACGTTCTTGCTTGCCCGCAGCGCCTTGGCCAGATCGACACCGGTTTCGCCCGGCATCATGATATCGAGCACGAGCAGATCGAAATCGAGGCCGGCGAGCTTGCGCCGCGCTTCGCCGGAATTTCCGGCAACGGTGACGCGAAAGCCGTTTTCGGTCAGATATTGTTTGAGAAGATTGCGGATACGGGTATCGTCATCAATCACCAGCAGATGCGGCGCGTCGTCGTCCGGTGCTGCCGGTTGATCAACCCTTTCGATGGTCTCCATGGCTTTTCCCTGACGTTTTTGCGGGCACAATGTCGATCTGCGCTCTTAGTTCCGGATTGACCATTGCTTCCAGGAAGCGCTCGATCAAGGTGCGTTCGGTGGCTCCGGCATCTTCCAATGCAGCATGGATGCGGCGTGACTGTGGCCGTGCCAGCGCCAGTGCCAGAGCGCGGCCCTTGGCTGTCGGATAGAGCTCGCGCTGGCGGCGGTCGCGCGGGCCCTGCAGCTGGACGATGTGGTCGGTGTCGATCAGCTGCTTGAGCACGCGCGCCAGGCTCTGCTTGGTGATCTTCAGCACATCGAGGAGTTCGGCGACCGTCAGGCCAGGCCTGCGATTGACGAAATGCAGAACCCGGTGATGGGCCCGGCCGAAGCCATAGTCGGACAGGATCTGGTCCGGATCGGAGGTAAAATCGCGATAGGCGAAGAAGAACAGTTCGATGATGGCAAAGTCGATGCCGTCCTCGTCGGTGATCGCCGTCCTGATCGGTTTTCCGGCTGGGTGGCTGCGATCTGTCATCTTTTCTCCGTGCGAAAGGGAAATTATGTCAGTACTATTGACGTAATTTCCCGGCAATGCTAATTTTTGACAAGCTTTTCGGCGGATTGCGAACGAAAAGGCAAGGGAAGGCCGTTTTTCCGGAACTTCCTGTGTTTGCCAGAGCTTATATATCCGCCTACGCTTCGAGATACCGGCCGCCCGGTGCGGCTGACGATACGCGCAACGATAATGTGCGGGCGGCCGCCCGCGGGAGGTTACCATGGCATCCGTTCCCTTTGACCAAATGGACGGCTTCATCTGGATGAACGGCGAGTTCGTCAAATGGGCCGACGCCAAGATCCACGTGCTGACCCATGGCCTGCACTACGCCAGCGCGGTGTTCGAGGGCGAGCGCGCCTATGGCGGCGAGATTTTCAAGCTGACCGACCACAGCGAGCGCCTGCACGAATCGGCACGCCTGCTCGGCTTCAAGATTCCCTATTCGGTTGCCGAGATCGACGACGCCTGCCGCACGCTGTTGAAGAAGCAGGGTTTCCAGGATGCCTATGTCCGGCCGATCGCCTGGCGCGGCAGCGAACAAATGGGCGTTTCGGCGCAAAACAGCCGGATCAACTGCGCCATCGCCATCTGGCAGTGGCCGAGCTATTTCGATCCGGCACAGAAGCTGAAGGGCATCCGTCTCGATCTGGCCGAATGGCGCCGCCCCGATCCGCGCACCGCGCCGTCGAAATCGAAGGCTGCCGGCCTCTACATGATCTGCACCATGTCCAAGCATGCCGCCGAAGCCAAGGGCTATGCCGACGCCATGATGCTCGACTGGCGCGGCCAGGTTGCGGAAGCGACCGGCGCCAATATCTTCTTCGTCAAGGACGGCAAGATCCACACGCCCACCCCCGATTGCTTCCTCGACGGCATCACCCGCCGTACGGTGATTGGCCTTGCCAAGGATCGCGGCTTCGAGGTGATCGAGCGCACCATTATGCCGGAAGAGCTCGAAGGCTTCCAGCAGTGCTTCCTCACCGGAACAGCGGCCGAGGTGACGCCCGTTTCAGAGATCGGTCCATACCGATTCGAGGTGGGTGAAATTGCCAAGACTCTGATGAACGACTATTCTGCAGCCGTTCAACCCAAGCACGCAATCGCAGCAGAATAACGAAAGTCACAGCTTTTTTTATAAGTAGGGGCGGTTTTCGGGCCGCCCCTTTTATTTAAGCACTTCTGCATTTGACTTTCGTCCAATTCGGCGTCTCATGATGCTGTCGGCCCGGGAGGCTGGCAGCTATGGAGGGACTGGTAATATGGACATGAACACGCTTCTTCCGATCATTGTTCAGGTGATTATGGGTATCATCGGTGGCCAGGCGGTGGGCGCGGCGCTCAAGACAGCGGCAGTGGGGCAGCTTACCAAAATCCTGGGCGGCGCCCTTGGCGGCGTCGGCGGTGCGGCCATCCTCGGCAGCCTGCTCGGCGGTGGCACGATCGATCCGGCTGCGGCCGCAGCGGCAACGAGCGGATTGGGCAGCGCGCTGAATGTACAGAACATCCTCGGCGGTGCCGGTGGTGGCGCCATTCTGACGACCATCATCGGCGCGGTCATGAATGCGACGAAGAAGTCAGCCTAGCGGTTTCGGGCTTTTGCATGGGCGGCTTCGGCCGCCCATTTTTTTGCGTTGTGGCGACAGCCGGTTGCGGTGGACGACGTTCGCGTGTGGATCTACATCAGGGGCGACACAGCGAAAGGGACGATCATGGGTCAGCTCAACGCCGGCGTCGTGCCGGTCACGGCCTTCCAGCAAAACTGCACCATTCTCTTTGACATGGACGACAGACAAGGCGTCGTCGTCGATCCGGGCGGCGACATCGAGAAGGTGCTGGCGGTGCTCAAGGACAATGCGATCAACGCCGGCGCGATCTGGATCACGCATGGTCATATCGACCATGCCGGCGGCGCCATGGAGCTGAAGGAGGCGCTCGGCGTCGAGATCATCGGCCCGCATGAGGCCGACCGTCCGTTGCTTGCCAATCTCGAGAAACAGGCGAAACACTACGGCATCACCGATCCGGTGCGCAATTGCGTGCCCGACCGCTTTCTCAGCGAAGGCGATACCGTCTCGTTCGGCCAGCACGCGTTCGAAGTCTTTCATTGCCCCGGCCACGCGCCCGGCCATGTCGTCTACTACAATCGTGCTGCTAAGTTCGCCCATGTCGGCGACGTGTTGTTTCGCGGCTCGGTCGGGCGCACCGACCTGCCGGGCGGCGACCACGCCGCGCTGATCGCCTCGATCAAGGACAAGCTTTTGCCGCTCGGCGACGACATCGGCTTCATCTGCGGCCACGGTCCCGGCGGCCGCTTCGGCGAGGAGCGCCGGAGCAATCCATTCCTGATTTAAATGCATTGCGGCTGAGGAGCCTCACGCGACGCGCATCGGTCTCCTGCCTTTATGCATGCCTACGACCAAAAGCGCTGGTCTGGCGGACAGCGCTTTTTGTTTGGGGGCAGGGAAGCCTCAGTTCGCGGTGCAGAAATGCTGTTCGCCGTCATAGCCGGTGAACGTGCCGGTGCGGGCGTTGAAAGAGCGATAGCGATCCGAACAATATTCATACCAGCCACGGGTCCATGGCTCGGCATAGCCGTCATTGTAGACGACTCGCGGTTCCGCGTAGTAGCGGCGCACCGGGGCGGGCCGTGGATAACGACCATAATCGTCATAGCCGGGGTCGTAATAGCTGGGCTGCGGGTTGTTGAGCGCACCAACGATCAGGGCGCCGGCCGCGAGGCCAAGGACGCCTGCCGCGACCGCATCGCCATTGCCACGATGGTGGTGCCGGTGACGCCAGTCACCAGCGCTGGCCGCTGGCAAGGTCGCGAGCGTGGTCGAAACAATCGCGGCGGACAGGATGGTGGTCTTGAAAATTCGGTTCATGTCGGTCTCCTTCGTGCCGGCCCGGTAATTTAGGGATGCGGTCCGGCTTTACCGAAGCTAATAGGCGACCGTGGCTGAACGGGGGCTGAACGAAATTGACGGGATGGGACCAGTCGATATTCGATCAAGCATGGCGCAAGACACAAATATCGTACGCTCAACAAGGAGCGGACCTGCACGACGGGACCGTCCGACGCTGTCTCGAACTCGGCTCAGCCGATCGACAGGTTGACCGCTTTCGGACCCTTGCCGCGCTTGTCCGGCTCGGTGTCGAATGTTACCTTCTGCCCATCCTCAAGACCGGGAAGACCCGACGCCTGCACGGCCGAAATGTGGACGAAGACATCCTTCGCGCCATCATCCGGCGTTATGAAGCCGAAGCCTTTGGCATGATTGAAGAATTTGACGGTGCCGGTCTGCGGCATGGGAAGCTCCTTTGATCCCATAAAGTCCAGTCTCGGGCCGGCAAATGCCCGAGTGGAAATTTGTCCTTTATTTTAGCGCTATCGGCAAGAGAAAGTTTTGGGAGCATTGGCATGCCGCCCTGGCACGAAAAAAGCGCGACGAAAACCGCCGCGCCTTCGAAACTGGGTCTGGCCCTGAAAGCCGGTTCAAGGCCTTTAGAGGGCCTCGGGCACATTCCTGGCACGTCCGAGCGGACGTGCGCGCGCCGACGGTTCAGTCCGCGCGGAGATTGACCGCCTTCGGTCCCTTGCCCATGCGGTCGGGCTCGACGTCGAACGTGACCTTCTGGCCATCGACGAGCGTGCGCAGGCCCGAGGCCTCGATCGCGGAGATATGGACGAACACGTCCTTGGCGCCGTCATCTGGCGTGATGAAGCCGAAGCCTTTGGTAGCGTTGAAGAATTTAACGGTGCCGGTCTGGGCCATTGGGGAAACTCCTTCACCCGTGTCAGTCTTTGTGGTTTGCCCGCCGCCTGACGCCGTGGGCAAGTCCGGTGGTTGCTTCGGCAGTCATGCATTGGCGCATGGTCAAAACCCCCCGCCGAAAAACGGGGCCGTCAGAGATTCACAGTATCGGGGAAAGGTCGTCCAAAACGTTCCGCTCTCCGGGTCGCAAATGCCCGAACACGAAATTTATCGCACGGAAAGGTGATCGTTGCAAGGTAGCGTCCGCGGGCCGCCCAATGGGCGCATTCCGACGCATCGCATCGATTAGGACGGGGTGCTCGCCCGGTCATCGGCCAGCGCCTGGCCACGCATGGTCCAGCGGGCTGGGAGCTTGCAAACAGGGGTTGCATTTGGCGGTGGAATGGCGAGGATCGGCTTGAAGTGGAGCGCGCGCGTTTGCACCGGAGCGGGGGCTCGAGGGAGATATAGTTATGAAATTTCTTGCGGCAATCTTCTCGCGGCAGGGTTTTGCCATCGTGTTGCTGTCGGCAGTTCTTGCAGCCTGCACAGCGGTGGTGGTGGAGGAAGGACCGGGGTACCGCCCGCCAAGGCCGGGGCCGCAATTCTGCACCAAGCAGTATGATCCGGTCTGCGCCCGGCGCGGTGGCGACCGCCAGACCTTCGCCAATGCCTGCCTTGCCGAGCGGGCCGGGTATCGCATCATCCGCGACGGCCAGTGCCGCGACGGCGGCGGCGGTGGCGAAGAGCAGACATTCTGCACGCGCGAATATGCCCCCGTCTGCGCACGCCGCCGTGGCGAATTGCGCACCTTCCCCAACGCCTGCGAGGCTCGCGCCGCCGACTATCGCATCGTCGACGACGGTCCCTGCTGAGAGGCTGGTTTCCTCCTCGTCTCCGGACGGGGAGGAAGCCATCTATCAACCGGACACAGGCAGGTGAGGGTAGATGGCGCCTCCTGCCTCTACGCCGGCAGCGTCGCCTTATGGCAATGGGCGATGAACTCGGCCCTAGCCATGCAGGTCGTTGTTCCAAACCGCTTCGCACTGTTGGGAGACATGCATTAGGCGCTCGGATTGTCGGCCACTTCGAGATTGTCTTCCGTGGTGACCCGCTCGTAGGTCTCCTCGTCGCTGCGGATGCGGTATTGCGGCGAGCCGTCCTTGACCGGCAGCTTGCTCTTGATTTGGAACAGCTCTGCGGTCTTCTGGACAAGGCCGATGCGGCTCTTCATGCGAACGGTCTGGCCGATCGCGAAAAGATGCGCGGGCGTGTCGGTGCGCGGGCGCGCGTTCTGCTGGAAGCGGATCCTGCAGCATTCTCCTGGTCGCGCCTCAGCGCGGTTTCGAGTTCCGCGAGGTCGATGGCGACCGATTGGCTGGTCTGGCTTTTCACCGTGCTTGCCGGCAGATGGATGAAGGTGGCGACACGGCGCCAGGCAAGCCACGACATGCCATCGATAAGTTCCTCATCGTGGTCGATGTCGTAGTCGCCGGCCGGCAATTTTCCTTCCAGGCCGCCGAGCATGAAGGGTGCCTCGAAATGCGCTATGGAATGGGTAGTTCGGCCAGCCATTCTTGTGCCTCGAAGTCTCGTTTCCGGCTTGGATCCGATAAGTGGTGCCCGCTTTGCGGCAGCGGGACTAAATGTCGTGTGTCCCTGTGTATCGGCAAATTTGGGTATCGGCGATCTGGAATGAGTTTGGCGGGTCGAGAACCTCTGACGCCGCGAGTTGCCAAGCTTGGCCCAAAAAACGATCTCAATTCTTTAATCAGAAATTGCGGTTTATTCAGGAAGATTCCTGCCGGATCGTGATCCATTGACAAAATTAGCTCTCTATAATTATTTGTAGAATGCTGATATAATTCAAGAGTTTTCTGAAAAATGTCTGAGACGTCGCCGGAACTTTTGTACCGGCATCTATGCTTTTCGTTTGAAAGGACAATTTCATAATCTCTGTGAAGACCCCGAGTGGCGTAACCGTAACCTCAATCCCTTCGTCAAGCCGACCGTCGGGCCTGCGAAAGTCATGTCGGCGCGTCTGACGATACGAAGTGACGAGGCAGCAAGGCGAAAGATCGCCGACACCGACGGCACGGCGCGGCGGGCCAGACAGGTTGCGGAGACCAACCGCCTGATCTGACAGTGCCTACAGCGCGTTTGCGCGTCTTTTTGGACGCGCAGAGGGCGCTGTACTACTTTGATTTGCATGATCCTTTTTCGAGCCTCCGGTTCGGGTCATGCGCTGAGGAGCTCGATCACGACGCTGAATTTTCCCAACCGCAGCCGCTCCTATGACGCGGCGGCCAAGCGCATTCGTTTCGTCGGCCATGACGGCATGTTCGAAGTGCCGTTCTTTGTGGAGATTGCAGCGCTTTCGGCGGCAAGTCCGGCCACCAGTGGAGCGGAAGCCGAGTATCTCAGCGCCTTCGATGCGGAGCGTTCGTCGATCCAGGATGTTGCGCGCGAAGCCTATTCGCACGGTCGCAAGAACATGTATGTGCTGACCCAGGCCGATTTCCGGTAAGCTGGCCTGCGAACCCTTGAACCTGCCGCGCCGATGGCCTAGATCGCGGCAGGCGGACAAAACATGGCAGGTTTCCCATCAACAGAGATCCGAGAAGACCGGCAGGCGCGGGCGCCAATTTCGGCTCAGGCGGACAGCCGCCGCTAGGGCTCGACCAGCGCGTGCAGCAGGCGCTGCAACTGCATCAGGCCGGCCGCCGGCAAGAAGCCGAGATGCTCTATCGGCAGGTGCTGGCGCAAAAGGCCAATCACGCAGCGGCGGCGCATTTCCTCGGGCTTCTGCTGCACCAGAC
>NZ_RZSX01001330.1:0-1107 GCF_004023105.1 Mesorhizobium sp. M5C.F.Ca.IN.020.32.2.1
CCTCAAGGCCGCCGGCTTCACCGACCCGGTGCTGGTCGCCGCCAATGACGGCGTCGGCACCAAGCTGAAGATCGCCATCGATGCGGGCAAGCACGACACGATCGGCATCGACCTCGTCGCCATGTGCGTCAACGATATCGTCGTGCAGGGCGCCGAGCCATTGTTCTTCCTCGACTATTTCGCCACCGGCAAGCTCGATCCAGACCAGGGTGCTTCGATCGTCGGCGGCATCGCCGAGGGCTGCCGGCAGGCCGGGTGCGCGCTGATCGGCGGCGAGACGGCGGAAATGCCCGGCATGTATCACGGCAACGACTACGACCTCGCCGGCTTTGCCGTGGGCGCGGCCGAACGCGGCCAATTGCTGCCGACCGACGACCTCGTCGAGGGTGATGTGCTGTTGGGGCTGGCCTCGTCGGGCGTGCATTCAAATGGCTTTTCGCTGGTCCGCCGCATCGTCGCCACCAGCGGCCTTGCGTGGACCGATCCAGCGCCCTTCAACGATGAAGCCACGCTGGCCGAGGCGCTGCTCGAGCCGACCCGCATCTACGTCAAGTCGATCCTCAAGGCGATCCGTAACACGCATGGCATCAAGGCGCTGGCCCACATCACCGGGGGCGGCTTTCCTGAAAACATCCCGCGCGTCCTGCCGAAAGATTTTTCCGCTGAGCTCGATCTCGATGCCATCGAGGTGCCGGCGGTATTCTCGTGGCTGGCGAAGACCGGCGGCGTGGCGCCCGCAGAGATGATGCGCACTTTCAACTGCGGTGTCGGCATGATCCTCGCCGTCGCCTCCGGCCAGGCGGCACAGGTCGCGGCCGTCCTGCAGGAGGCCGGTGAGAGCGTGACGCCGATCGGCCGCATCGTGCCGCGCCGCGACGCCGGCGTGATCTATCGGGGCTCGATCGGCCTATGAGCGCGCGCAAACGCACCGTGGTTCTGATTTCGGGACGCGGCTCCAACATGACGGCGCTGATCGCCGCGGCCAGCAACCTCGACTATCCGGCCGAGATCGTCGGCGTCATTTCCGACCGGGCCAATGCCGCCGGTCTCGGTATCGCCGCGGCGCGCGGCATCGCCACCAAGGTGATTTCGCGAGCCGACTATACC
>NZ_RZSX01001331.1:0-1100 GCF_004023105.1 Mesorhizobium sp. M5C.F.Ca.IN.020.32.2.1
TGCCAGGAAGAAGCCGGTGTCTATCGTGCCAAAGAGCAGCGCAAGCGCCGCAGCGAGTGCGGTCTGCCATTTCCATTGCCACCGCATCACCACGAATAGCAAAATAGTCGTCATCAGCATTTCGCCTGTCACCGAAATTCCATAGGCGGAAGCCAGGGAACTCGAACTGCCAAAGCCGACGACCAGCAGCATTACGCCGAGCGCGAGAATGAGATTCACGCGCGGCATGTAAATTTGGCCGAGTTGCATCTCGGAAGTATGCTGAACTTCGATTCTGGGCAGAAGATTGAGCTGCACCGCTTGCCTGGTCAGCGAAAACGCCCCGGAGATAACGGCTTGACTGGCGATGACAGTCGCTGCTGTGGCGAGCCCGACCATCGGTATCAGCGCCCAATCCGGCAGCATCTGGAAAAACGGATTGTCGGGCAACCCCCCGTGAGCAAGAACGAATGCGCCTTGCCCAAAATAGCTGAGTAGCAGGCAGGGAAAGACGATCCAGAACCAGGCTAGCACGATTGGACGGCGACCGAAGTGGCCGAGATCGACGTAAAGCGCTTCAGCACCGGTAACCGCCAGAAAAACCGCGCCGACGGTGAGAAACGCACCCGCTTTGGCCTCGGCAAGGTAGACCACCGCATAATAGGGATTGATTGCCAGGAGGACCGAGACATCGTCGAGGATATGCACCAATCCGGCAATGCCGATCGCCAGAAACCAAAGCCCCGTCACCGGCCCGAAAACCGAGGCCACTCTACCGGTCCCGAAGCGCTGCACGGCAAACAAGACGGCAAGGATCACCAAAGTAATGGGAACCACGTACGGATCGAACGCCGGAGTCACGACGCTCAGGCCTTCCACCGCTGAAAGCACCGAGATGGCCGGCGTTATGATCGCGTCGCCGAAAAACAGTGCGGCTCCGCAGAGACCGATGGCAAGAATGATGCTGGAACCAGCCGGATAAGCTTTCCGCGCCAGCGCCATAAGCGACAGGGTACCGCCTTCACCCTTGTTATCCGCCCGAAGCACGAAGGCGACGTATTTGATTGTCACGATAATCGTCAGTGCCCAGACGATCAGCGACAGAATGCCCAGAACGGCAC
>NZ_RZSX01001332.1:0-1099 GCF_004023105.1 Mesorhizobium sp. M5C.F.Ca.IN.020.32.2.1
GAGACGCTCCGTGCCGACATCGTCGGCGGCCCGCAAAGGCCTGTGTTTGCCAACGCGGCCCATGCCAGGTGGGCCGAGCATCCGGTCTTTGCGCCACCCTACCGGGAGACCGGGCGTGTGCCCGCGCTCTATTCCTCCGGCAATCTGCTGGTTGGGCGTTACGTGCTCACCGCCATGGGGCCGCCCTTCCTCGACCTGAAATTCAACTTTATGGGCGGCGGCGATTCCGATTTCCTGAGCCGGGCCGCACAGAGAGGCTTTGTGCTTGGCTGGTGCGCCGAGGCGCAAGTGCGCGAAAGCGTCCCGGCCCGACGCGTCGAAGCTGACTGGATCCGCGCCCGCAGCCTGCGCAACGGCGTCATCTCGACATTGGTCGAGAAGAAGAAACGGGCCGGCACGCCGTTCGCCGGCACCAAGGTTTTCTTGAAGAGCCTGGCGCTGCTTGCCGCCTCGCCATTTCGCGGCGCGGCCAGGCTGGCGCGGACCGGGTCATTGGCGACGGCCTTATACCCCATCCATGTCGCTGTCGGCCGCCTGCTTGCCGAATTCGGATACGCCAATGAGCAATACCGGCAGCCTGAGAAGAACTGAACGCGCGCCGCTCAGCGCGGCGTTCACACGCGACGGCGTCGCGACCGCGATCGCGGCGCTGCTGTTCACCGTCATCCTGGTGTCGTTCCGTCCCTTCCAGCCGGCCGGCGCCGAAATGACCGGCGACGGCGGCGACATCGTCAACCAGCTCGGCTTCGGCTCGCTCGGCGCGATCTCGATCTTCTCGCTGCTGGCTTTCGCCGATCCGCGCGTTGTGCGCTCGCTGCTCAGCCCGTCCTGGCTGCTGATGCTGGGCTTCTTCGTGCTGTCGGTGGTGATGGCAACCGACCCGCCGTCGGCCATGCGCGCCGCTTCCTTCACGCTGATCGGCATCTTGACGATGGCGACAATCCTGGCGCTTCCGCGCGACGCCGAGGCTTTCTCGAAAGTCATCATCTTCACCATCGTCGTCGTCATCGGCCTGTCCTATATCGGGCTCATCGTCTTTCCGCACGAGGCGCTGCACACCACCGATTCGCTCGAGCCGGAACATGCCGGCCTGTGGCGC
>NZ_RZSX01001333.1:0-1096 GCF_004023105.1 Mesorhizobium sp. M5C.F.Ca.IN.020.32.2.1
GAACAGCAACGCGTACCGCCTGTCGGTCCTGGCCGCTGGCGTGGTCGGCTTTCTGGGCGCACAACTTCCAGCAGCTCTCGCGCAGCAGCAACAGCAGATTCCGCAGGGTTGGTTCAAAGCCTGCACCAAGCAGGAAGACGTCGACATCTGCAATGTCCAGAACATCACCACTGCCGGTAACGGCCAGCTCGTCACCGGCGTCAGCCTGATCGAATTGAAGGGCAAGATAAACCGCAAGGTGTTCCAGGTGACGGTTCCGACCGGTCGCCTGGTTCCTCCCGGCATTGGCCTTCAAATCGATACCGGGAAGGCGCAGAAGCTCGATTATGTGATCTGCTTCCCCGACCGCTGCGTTGCGGAAGTGCCGCTGACCGACCAGCTCGTCGCCTCCTTCAAGAAGGGTTCGAACCTGACGCTGACCCCGGTCAATTTCCAGAACCAGCCGAACCCGATCAAGATCGCGCTGACTGGCTTCAGCGGCGCCTTCGACGGGCCGCCGCTGCAGCAGTCGGACATCGAGGATCGGCAGAAGAAGCTTCAGGATTTCGTTGCCAAGAACAATCAGGACTTCGCCAAAAAGCTCAAGGAAGAGCAGGACAAGGCGAAGACCGCCAACTGATCGCCCCTAAGGGCGACTAAGACAATTTCCAAGGAAAAAGCGGGGTCATGCCCCGCTTTTTTGTTCCGGACGACATTTCTTGAGCCCATCGGGCCCGCAATCCGTCAGGTCAATGTCTTGACTGGCGTCTCGGCTCGTAGCGTCCGTCCGGCCTCTTGTCGAACATCTCGCCGATCTCCGGATGCCGCACCGGTTCGCCAGACTGATCCTCGAGCAGGTTCTGCTCAGACACATAGGCGATGTATTCCGTTTCCGAATTCTCGGCGAGCAAGTGGTAGAAGGGCTGGTCCTTGCGCGGCCGCACATCCGCTGGGATCGCCTCGTACCATTCGTCGGTGTTGGCGAATTGCGGGTCGACATCGAAAATGATGCCGCGGAACGGAAACAGCCGGTGGCGAACCACCTGTCCGATCGAGAATTTGGCTGTTTTCATCATCGTACTCACCACTAAGTCCTAGGAGTGCCACGTCCTTGGAA
>NZ_RZSX01001334.1:0-1093 GCF_004023105.1 Mesorhizobium sp. M5C.F.Ca.IN.020.32.2.1
ACAGATCTAGCAGAGCTGGGCCAAAACATCACCGTCAGCGACGGGCCAAAGGTGCTGTATCGCTGCCGGCCGGACTCCCTTCGCCGGGCGATCCGCAATCTCGTCGAAAATGCCGTCCGCTATGGCGAGCAGGCCAAGGTGAGCCTGGTCAGGAGTGCCGACAGCCTGGACATCGTGGTCGAGGACGCCGGACCTGGCATACCGCCAGGCGATATGGAACAGGTGTTCGCCCCCTTCTTCCGCCTGGAGCAGTCGCGCAACCGGGAGACTGGCGGCGTCGGGCTCGGCCTGTCAATTGCCCGCGCCATCGCCCGTCACCACGGCGGCGACATCGTGCTGGAAAACCGGAGCAACGGTCTTCGCGCGGTCATCAGGCTGCCGCTCATCGACATGGCCAAGCAGCTGGCCCCGGCGCCTGTACCTGAAACGCACCCTCCGACCGGACTGCGATCCTTGCCGGTTTGACCGAACCCTGTCCCGCGATCGGAACTCCCGCGCTGTCCCGCCAGGGTTCGATCAATGTCGTCGCAACCCGCATGCTCCCCAGTGCCTTTCTTAACCCAGCCGCCGCTCTCGCTGCTGAGCGGCTGGTCCTGCCGGAAGCTTCCGGCCACCAACAAAGCCCTCTCTTCAACGTTCCGCAGAGGTCATCAGATGAGCCATTCACAAGCCACGACACGCAACCACGTTATTTCCGTCGGAGTTGCCACCGCATCTCCGGCGACGTTCATCACGCGAGCGCGTGCGTCCCTGGCCGCGCTCTTGGTTGCCGGCGGCCTGCTGTTGCCCGGCGCCGCTTCCGCGCAGCAGGCCGACGGCGAGCGGCTGTTCCGGCAACGCTGCGGAAGCTGCCACAGCTTGGAGCCAGGCCAGAACAGAACCGGTACGCATCTGTCGGGCGTTATCGGCCGCAAGGCCGGCAGTGTCGAGGGCGCCCGCTATTCGGCCGCGCTGCGAGAATCGGCCATCGTCTGGGAAGGCCGCACCCTCGATACCTTCCTCGCGGCGCCACGCCAGATGGTTCCGGGCACGTCGATGACAGTGGGCGTTCCCAACGCCGCTCAGCGCGCCGCGATCATCGGCTATCTGGAAG
>NZ_RZSX01001335.1:0-1091 GCF_004023105.1 Mesorhizobium sp. M5C.F.Ca.IN.020.32.2.1
GAAAAAGGGAAATCAGGAGAAATTATCATGACCGAGACCATCACCGTCCCCTTGAACAAGCTGGACGTGGACCCGAAGAACGTCCGCAAAACCTACAGCGCCGAGGGCATCAAGGAACTGGCCGCGACCATCCGAGCCGACGGGTACAGGCTGTTGCAGAACCTCATCGTCAGGAAGGGCGACAAGAAGGGCCGCTATTTCGTGACGGCTGGCGGACGCCGACGCGCCGCGCTCCTTCTTCTTGCCGAGGCGGGCGAGATCGAGAAGGACTTCCCCGTTGAATGTAAGCAACGTGAGGCTGAGGACGCTACGGCGATCAGCTTGACCGAGAATCTGCATGAGGCCATGCACCCGGCTGACCAGTTCGAGGCATTCAACGCCCTTGCCCAAGAGGGCAAAGCAATCGCTGATATCGCCGCCCGTTTTGGCACGACCGAAACGATTGTGCGCAAGCGGCTGGCGCTCGCTCGCGTGTCGCCGGTGCTGTTGCAGACGTTCCGCGACGAGGACATGAGTTTTGCGCAGTTGTCGGCCTTCACCGTCAGCGACGATCACCAGCGGCAGGTTGAGGTATGGAGTGCCCTGCCCTCTTGGAACCGTGATGTTTTTTCCATCCGGCGCGCGCTCACCGAGGAATTGGTTGCCGCGACAGACAAGCGTGTCCAGTTCATCGGCGGGCTGGCCGCCTATGAAGCGGCGGGCGGTGCGGTCAAGCGCGACCTGTTCGATGAACGCAACGCCGGTTATGTCACCGATACTGTGCTGCTGGAAAAGCTGGTGGCCGAAAAGCTTGAGGCGGCTGCCGGGACGGTACGTGCCGAAGGCTGGAAATGGGTGGAGAGCCGCACTTCCATGCCGGAAGGGCTTCACAGCATGGAGCGCCACTATCCAGAAGACGTGAGCCTTTCCGAGGAAGATCAGACAGTGCTTGAGGCCGCACAGGCGGAATATGACGAGCTTGCCGAATTGATCGAGAGCGGTGCCGCCGACGACCAGGCCGAGGCAAAGCTTGAGGAAGTCGAAAAGCGGATTGACGCCCTGACCGCCCGCACGGAAGCCTATAGCCCCGAGGCACTGGCGAACGGCGGCGC
>NZ_RZSX01001336.1:0-1090 GCF_004023105.1 Mesorhizobium sp. M5C.F.Ca.IN.020.32.2.1
CAGGTGACGGGGCTGAAGCCCGGCGATTTCGTCCACACGCTGGGCGACGCGCATCTTTACGCGAACCATTTCGAGCAAGCGCGCGAACAGTTGCGGCGCACGCCCAAGGCGCTGCCGACGCTGTGGATAAATCCGGAGGTGAAGGACCTCTTTGCCTTCCGCTTCGAGGATTTCCGTCTGGAAAACTACCTCGCCGATGCGACGATCAAGGCGCCGATCGCGGTGTGAGCCGCAAACATCGGGCTTCTACTTTACCCTGTCTCGAAATTGCTCGGTGGCGGTGCTGGGTCGTCCGCCGCGAGTACCGTATCCGATGCTTTGATCCACGTCAGCCTGCAACGTTGCGCTGTATGCACCGCTATTTATCGTGAGCGGTGCCGGCAACACGCAATGCCATTGGCGGGGCCATTGGCTGGGCCATTGTTCGGGCTAAGTCTGGCAAAAGCCCTTTCCTTGTTATATTCACATGGATATATCGATTGGCAGGCTCGCGACGATCGGATTTTTCAGCCCCAGGAGAGTTCATGCTGGTGCGCAACGGTTTCGGATTGAAGGCGGCTGCCATTGGCGGCCTGACAGCGATGCTGATCGCAGCCATGCCGGTTGCCCATGCGGATGACAGACTGATCGTCTTCGCCGCGGCAAGCATGAAGAACGCCCTGGACGCCGTGAACACCGCCTGCGAGGCCGATGTCGGCGAGGCGGCAACCATTTCTTATGCGGCAAGCTCCGCCTTGGCCAAGCAGATCGAGGGCGGCGCGCCAGCCGATGTCTTCATCTCAGCCGACCTCGACTGGATGAAATATCTGTCCGACAAACAGCTGACCAAGCCGGATACCGAAGTGAAGTTGCTCGGCAACCAGATCGTGCTGGTGGCGCCGAAGGATTCGTCGGTCGAAACCAGGATCGAAAAGGGTTTTGATCTTGCCGGGCTGATCGGCGACGGCAGGCTTGCCATGGGCGATTTCAAAGCGGTGCCGGCCGGCAAATATGGCAAGGCCGCACTTGAATCGCTCGGCGTCTGGTCCTCGATCGAAGGCAAGGTGGCACAGGCCGAGAATGTGCGCGCAGCGCTCAAGCTGGTCTCGAC
>NZ_RZSX01001337.1:0-1088 GCF_004023105.1 Mesorhizobium sp. M5C.F.Ca.IN.020.32.2.1
CCCATGAAACGAAAACTGGGCGGCTGCTTCGCTCGCAGCCGCGCTTGCATCGTATCGGGCCTGAATGATGCCGGCCGCCTTTTCGTCACCCGTCAACCTCTCCCCCTGCCCGCTCCTGAGAACTACGACGCCTTTAACGGTCATTGAATCGTCGTCGTTCTTCTCGACGGCATAGGCAAAGCGCCGATCGGCAAAACCGCTCGCAAGGCTGCTTCCCACCAGCTCATGCATCTCATCATCGGACGCGAAAGCAGTCGCTGCGATCTCCACGGTGAAACTGCCGATGTCCCGGCTCTCAGCTCGGTTCTGAAACAGATGATCCCAATCGGCGCGGATGCCGGCAAGATCCTCACGGCTTCGGATGCGCTCGCCGTTTTCGTTCTCTACGGACAGCTCGCCACCGCGCGATACGTAATTCAGCATCGCCCCGACCCGCGCCCCGCCGCCATAGGATGCCATTTTGACAACGGCCGGCTGGCTGCCCTGCGCCACTGCCGCAAGCCGGACTTGCATCGGCCGCGCCGCCGTCGACGCTTTTGCCGCCGTGCCGTGAATACTCTTCGACGCTGCGTGACGCGTCTTCGGCGTGGCGCGGCCGCCACCTCCGCCGCTACCAGTTGCGCCAAGCTCGGCCAGCGCCTTCATGCGCCGCCGCAATTCTTCCTCGGCCGTAGATCGTCGCCCGCCAAGCGATAGCTCATGCAGCAGCGCCGCGCGCCGCTGCTCCCATTCGCTGGTGAATGCGCCGAAGAAGAGTTCCAACGCCTACCCCTCCCCTCGCCGCTTGTGCCCGGCGCGCTTGGATAACCAACGCAGCTCGGTCATGACGGCCGCCTGGACGCGCTGCAAGTGCGCCAGGTTGATGTCGAGCTCGCTCGGATGAACGCTCTTGCCGCTGTTTATCGATCGCGCGACCTGGTTCAGGTTGACGCCGATCGCGCGCATGTCCTCCAGCAACAGCGCCATGATGGCGCGATCCTCTTGCGTAAGGATCGGCCGGACCCCGGCGCCTTCCAAAATCAGCGACCGGAAAAATCCGGAAACCGTCATGTCGGCCGCCTGGGCGGCTTTCTCGATCGCTGCATACT
>NZ_RZSX01001338.1:0-1087 GCF_004023105.1 Mesorhizobium sp. M5C.F.Ca.IN.020.32.2.1
GCACCAGGTGGCGACGCCGGCGAACTGGAAGCAGGGCGAGGACGTCATCATCACCGCCGCCGTTTCCAATGAGGACGCGATCAAGCGTTTCGGCGCCTACGAGACGATCCTGCCGTATCTCCGGAAGACCAAGCAGCCCTCAGCCTGAACGGCCAGGACGCACGGAAGGATTTTCGGCCTTTTTGCCTCGGCCAAGCATGCGGTGCTTGACGGGGTGGCGCTGGCGAACCACCATGCTCTTCTTTTACCCCGGCAGGGAAAACCATTCCTGCCGGGTGGGCGTTGAGGGAGCCGAGATTGGACGCGACATCGGCCAAGCTGCAGGTGGCAGGCTTTTACGACAAGCCGAGCGGGTCCATCCAGTATGTTGTCGCCGACCCACAGACGCGACGATGCGCAATCATCGATCCCGTTCTTGATTTCGATGAGAAATCCGGCGCCACGGCGACGAAGAATGCCGACGCGATGCTCGAGTTCATTAGAGATCAACGGCTGGTCGTCGAATGGATTCTCGACACGCATCCCCACGCCGACCATTTCTCGGCGGCGCACTATCTCAACGAGAAGACAGGAGCGCCTACGGCGATCGGCGACAAGATTATCGACGTCCAGAAATTGTGGAAAGCGATCTACAACTGGCCGGATTTTCCTGCCGACGGATCGCAGTGGAACAGGCTGTTTGCCGACGGCGAGACCTTTTCGGTCGGCGGCATTCCGGCAAAGGTGCTTTTTTCGCCAGGCCACACACTGGCCTCGATTACGTATGTGATCGGCGACGCCGCTTTCATCCATGATACGCTGTTCATGCCGGACAGCGGCACGGCAAGAGCGGATTTTCCCGGCGGCAGTGCCGCGCGACTCTGGCGCTCGATCCAGGATATCCTTGCGCTACCGGACGAGACACGTCTGTTCGTCGGTCATGACTACCAGGCGGAGGGGCGCGAACCCTTGTGGGAGAGCACTGTTGCAGAACAGAAATCCAAGAACACCCATGTTGCCGCCTGCAGGACAGAGGCGGATTTCGTAGCGTTGCGCGAGGCACGCGACAGGACGCTGCCGATGCCGAGGCTGATCCTGCACGCGCTGC
>NZ_RZSX01001339.1:0-1084 GCF_004023105.1 Mesorhizobium sp. M5C.F.Ca.IN.020.32.2.1
CCGCTGCACCTTCTGCATTATCCCCTATGGCCGCGGCAATTCGCGCTCTGTGCCGATGGGCGCCGTGGTCGAGCAGGTCGAGCGGCTGAGCGGCAATGGTTATGCCGAGATCGTGCTGACCGGCGTCGACATGACCAGTTTCGGCGCCGACCTGCCTGGCAGCCCGAAACTCGGCAAATTGGTCAAGACGATCCTGAAGCAGGTGCCTGGCGTGAAACGCCTGCGCCTCTCATCGATTGATTCGATCGAGGCCGACGACGACTTGCTCGACGCCATCGCCACCGAGCCCCGGCTGATGCCGCATCTGCATCTGTCGCTGCAGGCGGGTGACGACATGATCCTGAAGCGGATGAAGCGCCGGCACAACCGGGATCAATCGATCCGTTTTTGCGAGGATTTGCGCAAATTGCGTCCCGGCATCGTCTTCGGTGCCGACATCATTGCCGGCTTCCCGACCGAGACGGACGCTATGTTCGAAAAATCGCTGGAGATCGTCGAGGAATGCGGGCTGACGCATCTCCACGTCTTCCCGTTCTCGCCGCGCGAAGGCACCCCCGCCGCGCGCATGCCGCAGCTTCGCCGCGAACTGGTCAAGCAGCGTGCGGCACGGCTGCGCGCCGCCGGTGACGCCGCTTATCGCCGCCACCTCGCTGCACTCGCCGGAACACGCCAGTCGATCCTGGTCGAGCGTGACAGGCTCGGCCGCACCGAAGGCTTTACGCTTGCCACGATCTCCGAGGGCGCGCCGGGCGAAATCGTTGAGGCTGATATCGCCGGCCATGATGGCGCGCGCCTGATCGCGGTGCCGCTTGCCGCCCGCGCCGCCTGAGACGCAGGAACATGGCTGGTTTTCTCAAGAAGATATTTTCGTTCGGCAAGAAGGAAGTGGTCGAGGAGCGGATCGACGAGTCAGCACCCCTGCCGCCGATCAAATGGGACGCGCTGGAGGCGCTGAAGCCGGCCGCCGAACAGACTGTTCCGGAATTTTCGATACGCGAAGAGCCTCGGCCCCAAGCAGAAGCTGTGCCTCCGCCGCCAGTCGAGCCGGAAGCACCGCCCGCGCCGCAGCCGGCGCCTGTTGAAG
>NZ_RZSX01000133.1:0-9829 GCF_004023105.1 Mesorhizobium sp. M5C.F.Ca.IN.020.32.2.1
GACGTAAAGGTGTTCGTCGATACCGCCCCGGTGATGGAAAAGCCGCTGGCTGAAGCCGCCGGCCTTGGCTGGCAAGGCAAGCACACCAACCTGGTCAGCCGCGCGCATGGCTCCTGGCTGTTCCTCGGCACCATCTTCACGACGGCCGAGCTTGCGCCCGATACGCCCGAGGACGATCATTGCGGCTCGTGCCGCGCCTGTCTCGACGTTTGCCCGACCGACGCCTTTCCGGCGCCCTACCGGCTCGATGCGCGACGCTGCATCTCCTACCTCACCATCGAGAACAAGGGACCGATCCCGCATGAGTTCCGGGAAAAAATCGGCAACCGCATCTATGGCTGCGACGACTGCCTGGCCGCCTGCCCGTGGAACAAGTTTGCCCAGGTTGCCTCGGAGGCGAAGCTCGTCGCCCGCGCGGATTTGCGCGAGCCGCCGCTCGCCGATCTCTTGACGCTCGACGACGCTGCCTTCCGTGCACTCTTTGTCGGTTCGCCAATCAAGCGCATCGGTCGCGACCGCTTTGTCCGCAATGTGCTGATCGCCGCCGGCAATTCCGGCGAACCCTCGCTCGGCAATGCGGTGCGTGCACTGCTCGGCGATGCCTCGCCGCTGGTGCGCGGCGCGGCGGTATGGGCGCTGTCGCGGCTTGTGCGAGAGACCGAATTTGCCAAATGTGCCACCGCTGCACTGGAAGCAGAAGGCGACGAGGCCGTGCAACGCGAATGGCGCCTGGCACTGGCAGACAAAATCGAGGCGCATGCATGAGCGAGAAGCAGATCTTTATTTTCGGCGCCGGCTATTCAGGCAAGGCATTTGCCCGAGCCAACAAGGATGCCGGCACAATCCTTGGGACGACACGCGCAGCGGATAAATTCGAAGCGCTGCGGCAAGCCGGAATCCAGCCGCTGCTTTTCGATGGCGCGCTGACACCCGAAATCGGCGACGCGCTGAAGAAAACAACCCATCTCGTCGTCTCGGTGGCGCCGGAAGAGGCCGGCGACCCGGTGCTGAATGCGGCGCGCGGGACAATCGCGACAGAGATGCCGGCGCTCGAATGGATCGCCTATCTCTCCACCGTCGGCGTCTATGGCGACCATGGCGGCGGCTGGGTGGACGAGACCGCCGAGTGCCGGCCGCTGTCGAAGCGCTCGATGCTGCGTGTCGCCGCCGAGCGGGACTGGCTGAAACTGGGTCAGGACATCGGCCGGCCGGCGGCGATCCTGCGGCTTTCCGGCATTTATGGGCCGGGCCGCAATGCCCTGGTCAATCTGGAAAACGGCACCGCGCGGCGGCTGGTCAAGCCGGGGCAGGTGTTCAACCGCATCCATTGCGATGATATTGCCGGCGCGCTCTGGCATCTCGCCGAAGGCAATCGCGGCGGCATCTTCAACGTCACCGACGATCTGCCGGCGCCGCCGCAGGACGTCGTCGCCTATGCCGCCGGGCTGATGGGCGTCACACCGCCGCCCGAGATTCCGTTCGAGAGCGCCCAACTTTCGCCCATGGCGCGGTCCTTCTATGGCGAGAACAAGCGTGTCGCCAACACAGCGATCAAGGCGGCCGGCTATCGCTTCCGCTTTCCCGACTACCGGACGGCCTTCGACCATATGTGGGCTGAGGGTAGCTGGCGCGACGGCGAGGCGCGCAGCCCGATGAAGCGGTCGTGATCGAAACCGCGCGCCGGGCGTGATATGATTCGACTTAATTCGCAGAGGGGTTCTGCCTCATGAAAACGTTGAAGCGATCATTGCCCGGTAGAACGCTGCTGCTGACCGCAGCACTCGCCGTTCTCGCCTTAGCGGGGCTTGCAGTGCGACCTGCAGCGGCCGAGGAACTGGCAAAGAACCTGTTCGGCGCCAAAAAACTGCCGGCCGTGGCTGCGCCGCAGTCGATCGGCTTCTATTCCAAGGGCTGCTTTGCCGGCGGCGTCGCCATTCCCCTGGACGGCCCGAAATGGGAGGTTATGCGGCCTTCGCGCAACCGCCGCTGGGGCCATCCGACAATGATCGCGCTGATCGAGAAACTGTCGCGCGACGCCGCGGCCGATGGCTGGCCCGGCCTGCTGGTCGGCGACATTTCACAGCCGCGCGGCGGCCCGATGCTGACCGGCCACGCGTCGCACCAGATCGGCCTCGACGCCGACACCTGGCTGACGCCAATGCCCGACCGCAAGCTTTCGATCGAGCAGCGCGAGAACATGAGCGCCACCTTGCTTGTCGACGAAAAGACCCATCTGGTGAAAGATGCGCTCTGGGTTCCGGCGCATATGCGGCTCCTGAAGCGCGCGGCAAGCTATGCGGAAGTCGAGCGCATCCTGGTCAATCCGGGCATCAAGAAGAAGCTCTGCGACACGGTGAAAGGCGACCGCGCATGGCTGCGCAAGGTCAGGCCGTTCTGGGGCCACGACTATCACTTCCACATCCGCATCGGCTGCCAGCCCGGCTCGCCCAATTGCAAAGCGCAGGAAAACACGGCGCCCGGCGACGGCTGCGACCAGTCGCTGGCATGGTGGTTCACCGAGGAACCGTGGCGTCCCAACAAGAACCCGGATAGACCGAAAGCGCGCGACGTGATGACCATGGCGAGCCTGCCCGCAGCATGTCAGGCGGTGCTCGATGGGCCAGATCCGGCTTCGGCGGAGGCGGTTACCTATTATGGCGACGGCGTGCCGGTCGCGGTTGCACCCGTTCTAACAAAGGCTCCGTCGCCGGCGCGGGCATCCGCAAGCGGCGCGGCAGCGCTCCCGGCCTCGGTCAGCGCCTTCGCGGCAACGCCCGAGATCGGCATTCCGCTGCCGCGGCCGCGACCGGGGAACTGACCGAGATTAGGGAAAGGCGCTTGATCGATCGTCTGGAATCCTGCTCTGCGAAGGCGTTCAACGCAGCAGCGCTCGAAGATCGCGGCATGGATACTAGGGCCTCCGCGACGTCGCTTCGCTCCTGCTCCGCCCTAGAATCCATGCCGATACAGTGGTCGAGGAGTGCAGCGATCCGGGTTGCCCGCAGGCATGCCTTCGTCCCCGGTTCGGCCTGACCTGAGGCCACATCCAACCCCATCCTGCTCCGAATCCTGGCCGCCTCATTTCGAAAACCGATTTCCCTTTCCCGGGTCATGCGCTAGTCAACGAAAGGACGGCGGAACGCCACTGGGAACCGGGACGGACGAGAGCATGCCAGGCGACGACGACACAGCGCTGCAGTTTCCGGTTCTGATCGGCGACATTGGCGGCACCAACGCGCGCTTTTCGATCGTGCTCGACGCGAACTCGGAACCAACCGAACCACAGATCGTCCAGACCGCCAATTTCAACACGATCGACGAGGCGATCCAGGCGGCGGTTCTCGACCGCTCGTCGGTCCGGCCCAACTCCGCTGTACTGGCGGTGGCCGGCCCGGTCGACAGCGACGAGATCCCGCTCACCAACTGCCCGTGGATCGTCAAGCCGAGAAAGATGTTTGCCAGCCTCGGCCTCAGCGACGTCGTGGTGCTCAATGATTTCGAGGCGCAGGCGCTGGCCGTGGTGGCGCTCGGCGAAGAGCATATGGAGAAGATCGGCGGCGATGCGCCGGAGCCCAATGCCGGACGGGTTGTGCTCGGTCCCGGAACCGGGCTTGGCGTCGCCGGCCTGGTCCACGCGCTGAACCACTGGATACCGGTGCCCGGGGAGGGGGGACACATGGATATCGGGCCGCGCTCGCCGCGCGATTTCGAGGTCTTTGTGCATATCGAGAAACTCGACGGCCGCATCTCCGGGGAACAGATCCTGTCCGGCCGCGGCCTGGTCAATGCCTATCGGGCGGTCGCCAAGGCGGACGGCAAGCCGGCCCCCTTCACCACGCCGGCCGAGGTCACCGCTGCGGCATTGGCGAAGTCAGATCCAGTGGCCGAGGAAGCGCTGGCGATGTTCGTCACCTGCCTCGGACGCACCGCCGGCGGCCTTGCGCTGGTGTTCATGAGCCGCGGCGGCGTCTTCCTAAACGGCGGCATTGCGCAGAAAATCCTGCCGGCGCTGAAAACCGGCAATTTCCGCGTCGCCTTCGAGGACAAGGCGCCGCACAGCGAGCTGATGCGCACCATGCCCGTCTATGTGATCACCCATCCGCTGGCAGCGCTTTCCGGCCTTGCCGCCTTTGCCAGGAACCCGTCCCTGTTCGGCGTCCAGACGGCAGGGCGGCGCTGGCGGGCTTAGATGACGACCGAAGCCGCGGCGAAGTTTTGCCGGCCTCTGCCATAGGCAAGCCGCCACTAGGGCGCTAAGAGGATTGCCGAATTAGCCCGGCCGCGGAGCCGAACCGACATCACGGAACGATCCCGACTTGAACCAGTCGCCAAACCACCAAGCCAAAGCCCGGCCCGGCGAGATCGTGGCGGTGATCCGCCGCATCATCGCCGAGAACAGCCGCGACTATCGCTGGTACTATGTTCTTGCCGTTCTGTGCCTGGTGACGGGTGGCGCCACGACCGCCTTCACCGCCTGGATCATGAAGGATGTCGTCGACCAGATCTTCTACGAGCAGCGCGGCGATCTCATCGCGCTGATCTGCGTGTCGATCCTGGGCGCCTTCATGCTGCGCGGGCTGGCCACCTACGGCCAGGCCGTGACACTGGCCAGAATCGGCAACAATCTGGTGGCGCGCTACCAGCGCCGCATCTTCGCTCATCTGATGAAGCTCGGCATCGGTTTCTTCAACGACACGCGCTCGGGACGGTTGGCCGCCCAGATCAACGAGAACGTCAACGGCATCCGCGACCTGCTGTCGATGACGCTGACATCCGTGGCACGCGACGCCGTATCGCTGGTCGCGCTGATCGGGGTCATGATCTGGCAGGATCCGATGCTGTCCCTGATGTCGCTGCTGATCGGGCCGCCGCTGATCTACACCGTCGTCTACCTGACCCGCAGAATAAGGCTCGCCACACGCGAAGCGGTGCAGATCAACTCGCGGCTGATCGGCGCCATGCAGGAAGCGACGCAAGGCATCGCCATCGTCAAGGCCTTTACGCTGGAGGACGAGCTGTCGCGCCGCATCAGCGGCCTTGTCGAGGGTGCCGAGCAGCGGGCAAACCGCATCGCCCGCGTCTCGGAACGATTGACGCCGATCTCCGAAATGCTGGCCGGCTTCGCCGTCGCCGGCGTCATCGCCTATTCCGGCTACCGGGCAGCCGTCGGCGGCCAGCCGCCTGGCGCGGTCTTTGCCTTCATCACCGCACTGCTGCTCGCTTACGATCCGGCCCGGCGGCTGGCGCGCATGCAGGTCGGCATGGAACGGGCGCTGGTCAATGCCCGCATGATCTACGAGCTGCTCGACCTCGAGCCGCAGCAGGGCGACGCGCCCGGAGCGGCCGAAGCGAAGATCCCCAGGGGCGAGGTGCGCTTCAACAACGTGTCGTTCGGCTATGTCGCCGACGCACCAGTGCTGCAGGATCTCAGCTTCATTGCCGCCGCCGGCAAGATGACGGCCATCGTCGGCGCCTCGGGCGCCGGCAAGTCGACGCTGGTGGCGCTGCTGCAGCGCTTCCACGATGTCGGTGCGGGCAGCATCGAGGTCGACGGCCAGGACATTCTAGAGGTGACCAAGCAGTCGCTGCGCAGCTCGATCGCCTATGTCTCGCAGCAGCCTTATCTGTTCGAAGGCACCATTCGCGACAACATCCGCTACGGGCGGCTGAGCGCCAGCGACGCCGAGATCGAACTGGCCGCACAACTGGCCGAGGCCGACGGCTTCATCCGCCAGCAGCCGCTAGGCTATGATACCCCTGTCGGTGAAGGCGGCCTGACGCTGTCGGGCGGCCAGCGCCAGCGCCTGTCGATCGCCCGAGCGATCGTGCGGCAGGCGCCGATCCTGCTGCTAGACGAGGCGACCTCGGCGCTCGACAACGAGGCGGAAGCGCGCGTCCAGCAGGCGCTGACCCAGGTGATGCAAGGGCGCACGACCATCGTCATCGCGCACCGGCTGTCGACGGTGGTCAATGCCGACCACATCATCGTGCTGGAACAGGGCCGGCTGGTCGAACAAGGCACGCATGCCTCGCTGATGGCAGACCCGCACAGCGTATATGCCCGGTTCCACCGGGTGCAGGGTAACAAGGGGCTGGGGCTTGTCGACGACGGCAAGCCAATCCAAACTCCGCTGCGGCGCGCGAAGAAAGTGGTTGGGAGAAATTTATGAGCGGTACGGCCACAAACGACCCCCCCGTCAATGAAATGGGCCTGGTGGTGGTCGGCGCGGCCGGCCGGATGGGCCAGGCGCTGATCCGCGCCATCCACTCCATCCCGGGCGCCCGCGTCGCGGGCGCGATCGAGCGGGCCGGCTCGCCGCATCTCGGCAAGGATGCCGGCGAGCTTGCCGGCATCGGCAATATCGGCGTGACGATCGGCGACGATCCGCTGCCGGCCTTCGCCAAGGCCGACGGCGTGCTCGATTTCACGAGCCCGGCAGCGACGGTCGAATTCGCCGGCTATGCGGCGCAGGCGCGCATCGCCCATGTCATCGGCACCACCGGCTGCTCGGCGGACGACAATGCCAAAATCGCGGCGGCGGCGCGCCACGCGACGGTGGTCAAGTCAGGCAATATGAGCCTCGGCGTCAATCTGCTGGCGGTGCTGGTCGAGCAGGCGGCGCGCGCGCTCGATGCCGACGATTTCGACATCGAGATCCTGGAAATGCATCACCGGCACAAGGTCGACGCACCCTCGGGCACCGCGCTGCTGCTCGGCGAAGCCGCCGCCACTGGGCGCGCCATCGACCTCGACGGGAACAGCGTGCGGTCTCGCGACGGCCATACCGGCGTGCGAAAAACGGGCTCGATCGGCTTCGCCACGCTGCGCGGCGGCTCGGTGGTCGGCGACCACTCCGTGATGCTGGCCGGCACCGGCGAGCGCATCACGCTCGCCCATCACGCCGAGGACCGGGCGATCTTTGCCCGCGGCGCGGTCAAGGCCGCACTGTGGGCGCGCGGCAGGAAGCCGGGACTGTATTCGATGCGCGACGTGCTCGGACTCGCCTGAGACGATCTGATCCACAAACTGAAGGAGCAAAAATGTCGGGAACTCTCGTGCTCGTACGCCATGGCCAGAGCGAATGGAATCTGAAGAATCTTTTCACCGGCTGGCGCGACGTCGACCTGACCGAGCTGGGCCACGCCGAGGCCAAGGCGGCGGGAGCCAAGCTGAAGGCGCGCGGCATGAAATTCGACGTCGCCTTCACGTCGTCGCTGATCAGGGCGCAGAAGACCTGCCAGCACATCCTCGACGCGGTCGGCCAGAGCGATCTCGAGACCATTCGCGACCAGGCGCTGAACGAGCGCGACTATGGCGACCTCTCCGGCCTCAACAAGGACGATGCGCGCAAGAAATGGGGCGAGGACCAGGTGCATGTCTGGCGCCGCTCCTACGACGTGCCGCCGCCGGGCGGCGAAAGCCTGAAGGACACCGGCGCGCGCGTCTGGCCCTATTATCTGCACGACCTGCAGCCGCATGTGTTGCGCGGCGGCACCGTGCTGGTGGCGGCGCACGGCAATTCGCTGCGCGCGCTGATCATGGCGCTGGACGGCAAGTCGGGCGAGGAGATCGTCAGACTGGAGCTCGGCACCGGCGTCCCGGTCATCTATAAGCTCAACGCCGATTCCACGGTGGCTTCGAAGGAAGTGCTGGAGGACTGAGTCGGCGAGCGGGTTTCAAAAAAGCGCGTTGACACTCACCCCTTGCCCGCCTAAAGAGCCCGCACCAGCCCAGATGGCGGAATTGGTAGACGCGCACGGTTCAGGTCCGTGTTCCGCAAGGAGTGGAGGTTCGAGTCCTCTTCTGGGCACCAAATTGCTGTTTCGAACTGTTTGACATGGTTTCAGAGACTCCTCAGAAAAAGCCCGGTTTGTCCGGGCTTTTTTGTTGTCTGGTTGTCCGTCGGCGTCCAATGGGTTTGTTTCGTCCGACATCATCGTAAAAACGGTGGCCCTGCTGACCGGGAAGGCTGCCTGATGGCGATGCGCCGGCGCGTTTCGCATTCTTCTGTTGCCAGTCGCCCGCCTGGCTGTGGCGATCAGCCTGATTCAGAAGCTCCGAGGAAAGTCCGGCCGACCGCAGCTTGCCTCAACCAGCGCCATCATCGTGATTGGCACATTCGGGTGTTAGCTGTACCATTCCTACGCCGGTCGTCGACGTGGCGTGTTCCGGCGAGGGAGAAACGTCCATGTTACAATCAATTTCGCTTGCAGTTTTCCTGGCGGTCGTTCCTGCGACAGCCTTTGCAAATTCATGCCCGACCACAATGGCCGCGATCGACGCGGCGTTGCCGACCGCGACGCTGGCCGAGGCCGATAAGACCAAAGTCAAGGAACTGCGCGCCCAGGGCGAGAAATTGCACGCCGCCGGCGATCACGCAGGATCAGAGACTGCCCTCAACCAAGCCAAGACGATGCTCGGCATATAGCTGCGATCAACGCGGCTTTCCTGGCCGATTTTCTTGGCCGATTGCCGGGCTTTTGTTCGGTTGTCGGCCGCTGAGGATCGCGGCCTTGACCGGTTGGATCAGCCCAGCCCGATGCGCTTGGCGCCTTGACGGAACATGGCCTCGGCGTCCGGCTCGAAGCGGAAGGTGCCGATGAAATCGTCGGCGCAGTAGTTCGGCAGCGTCTTGCGCAGCGCGGCGGAAAAGTTTCGCGCCTCGTCGATCCGCCCCGCCAGCGCAAGGCAGTGGGCGGCGATCGCCAGGATGATGGCATGGGCGTTGGGTCGGGCGGCTGCCTTCAGCGCCCATTCGGCAGCCTCGCCGAACTGGCCGAGGCGGACATGCGCCATCGCCCTGGCGCCAAGCATGCCGAACAGCAGCGGATCGAACGGGCTCAGATGGCGCGAGTGATCGGATGAACCGATCGCGGCGTTCGGATCCCCCGACTGCGAGTGTACAAACGAAAGCGCGTAGTGGCCGAGCGCAAAATTCGGGCTGAGGTCGACGGCCCGTTCCAGCTCGAGCAGGGATCCGTCCTGCTCACCGCGCAGCCACAGCGCCCGGCCCATGGCCCAGTGGGCGGCCGGATTGTGATCGTCGACCAGAAGACTTTGGCCGGCCGCCTCGAACGCGAGCGCGCTTTCCCTGTCGCGGTCTCCCCAGCGCTGAAAGGCGTTCTGCCAATGGGTGAACGACAGGCCGGCATAGGCACGGGCGAAGGTCGGATCCAGCCTCAGGGCCATGTCGAAGAAATGCCGGGCCTGTTCGTTTTCCGTGCGGGTGAAGCGATACATATGCCAGAGGCCGCGATGGTAGGCCTCCCAGGCGTTCAGCGAGTTGGGGGCTTTCAGCATGGCGCGGTTGCGCTCGACCATCTCGATCTCGGCCGAAATCGACGAGACGATGCTGTTGCCGATATCGTCGAGGATGGCAAAGATGTCGTCGGGCCTGCGTTCGAACGTCTCGGCCCAAACGATCCTGGCCGTGCGCACCTCGACAAGTTCGACGCTGACCACGACGCGGCCTGCCTGGCTGCGCACCGTACCGGTGGTCACATAATCGACGTTGAGCCGCCGGCCGGCATCTTCTGGCGCGATGTTTTTTTTCGACAGCGCAAAGACCGAGCCGCGGGCGATGACGAAGAAATCCCTGAGCTTGGCCAAACGGGTGATGATGTCGTGGGTCAGGCCGTCAGCCAACCCGCCGCGAGAGGGGCCGCCGCGAGAGAGGCCGCCGCAAGGGTCGCCGACAGCCGCCTCCTCGACAAACGGCATTATCGCGAGTGAGGCCTTGCACGATGCGGCAACATCGGAATCGGGCAGCACAATTGACGCTTGCGGGGCCGCGGGCACAAGTGCCGGTCGCGCCCGGAGCGTCGCGGC
>NZ_RZSX01001340.1:0-1082 GCF_004023105.1 Mesorhizobium sp. M5C.F.Ca.IN.020.32.2.1
GATTCTTTCTCGTCGTCATGCCGCTGCTGGGCGTGATCGAGACGCCGCGCCGGCTGCCGAACTCGATAAGCGAAGCGATCCTGGAGAACGGCAAGGAATAACAACGATCGCTTATCCGCTTCGATTGTATAAGGTTTTTCGTGGATCCGGGTCCGGTCATGAACTGGTGGAATTCTCCCCATCTTCACATGGTGTTGGTCGGTTTCACCGGAATCGTCGTTTGGCACGTCATTCCGCAGCGGCTCTCCACCACGAGGCTGATCGTCCAGATCGCATTCTTCCTCACTATGTCGGTCCTGCTGCTTGACGGAGCTGTGGTCCCCTACGAGCCGGCAACGGGCAATGAGACAACCGACGGAGCAATCCTTGTCGGGGCCGCTAAGTTGCTCTGGTGGGTTCACCTCGCCTGGGCGCTGATCGGATTTGTCCGCATCTATCTCGTGTTCGAGCGAAAGCCGCGCGAGGCGCGCCTGCTGCAGGACCTCGTCGTGGGCGCAGTCTATGTGGGAATGCTGCTGTCCATTCTGGCATTCGTCTTCGGCGCACCGGTCGGAACGCTGATCGCCACTTCGGGCGTCTTCGCCATCATACTCGGACTGGCGCTCCAGAACACGCTGAGCGACGTCTTCTCGGGCATCGCGCTCAACCTCGGCCGTCCTTATGTGCTTGGCGACTGGATCGTTCTCAGCGACGGCACCGAAGGCCGCGTTGTCGAGACCAACTGGCGGTCTACCCACCTGCTCACCTTGGCCCACAACGTCGTGGCGCTGCCGAACAGCTTTCTCGCGAAACTCGGGCTGACCAATGTCAGCAGCCCCGAGGAGAGCCACGGACTGTCCGTCACGATAAGATTGGCTCCGACCAAGATGCCGGCGATCGTCGCGGACGTCATGAACGCGGCCTTGCAAAGCAGCAACATGATACTGAAGGAGCCACCACCGGCGGTCGCTATCAAAGGTCTGGATGCGACAGCGATCGAAGTCGATCTGTTTTTTCGCGTCGAAGATGTTGCCCAGCGAATTCCGGCGACGAACGAAATCTTCGATCTTGTCTATCGTCATTCCAAGTCCGCGGGTTTGCTG
>NZ_RZSX01001341.1:0-1077 GCF_004023105.1 Mesorhizobium sp. M5C.F.Ca.IN.020.32.2.1
GCGTTGAGGAAACCCGTTTCTCCATCTCTTCAATTCCTCATTTCTCCAATTCCTCTCACTCGAGCAGCGGCGACCAGGCCGGGTCCGACGCGAAATTCGCGGTCGGGATCGACTGCTCGTTGCGCCCAGTGAGATCGACCGAAACGAGTTTCGGCCCGCCGGCTGAATCGCGGAAGAACATCAGCACCCGCCCGTTGGGCGCCCAGGTCGGCCCCTCTTGCTGGAAGCCGGTTGAAAGGATGCGCTCGCCCGAACCGTCGACGCGCATGACGCCGATCTGGAATTCGCCGGCAGTCTGCTTGGTGAAGGCGATGAGATCGCCGCGCGGCGACCATACCGGCGTCGAATAGACGCCGTCGCCGAAGGAGATGCGGGTCTGGCCCGAACCGTCGGCGCCCATCACATAGATCTGCGCGCGGCCGCCGCGGTCGGAGGTGAACACCACCTTGCTGCCATCCGGCGAATAGGACGGCGAGGTGTCGATGGCCGTCGAATTGGTGAGCCTGGTCGTCGAGCGGCTTCTCAGGTCCATGGCGAAGATGTTGGAATTGCCGTCGTCGCGCAGCAGGCTCATGATCACCTTCTGGCCGTCGGGCGAAAAGCGCGGCGCAAAGGTCATGCCGGGAAAGTCGCCGACCAGTTCGCGCTGCCCGGTCTCGATCTGCAGCAGATAGACCTTCGGCTGGCCGCTTTCGTAGGACATGTAAGTGATTTCCTGCCGGTTTGGCGAGAAGCGCGGGGTCAGCACGATCGACCTGCCATCCGACAGATAGCGGACGTTGGCGCCGTCCTGGTCCATGATGGCGAGGCGCTTCTTGCGCGCGTTCTTTGCGCCCGATTCGTCGATGAAGACGACGCGCGTGTCGAAATAGCCCTTCTCGCCGGTCAGCCGCTCATAGATCGCATCGGCGATGATATGAGCGACGCGCCTCGTATTGGCGTCGTTGGCGAAGAACTGCTCGCCCGACATCTGCTGGCCGGCAAAGGTGTCCCACAACCTGTACTGGGCGCGGACGCGGCCATCGGCCTCCTTGCTGACGCTGCCGGTGACCAGCGCCTGGGCATTGATCACCTTCC
>NZ_RZSX01001342.1:0-1076 GCF_004023105.1 Mesorhizobium sp. M5C.F.Ca.IN.020.32.2.1
AGGCGGCCCAGATGATCCAGGTGCTGGTCGTATGGATCGATTTGTAGACGGCGGCAGCCGCCTCTTTCGTGGGATCGGCGAAGCCGACAAGCCCGCCAAAGGCCATCGCGCGAGCGTCGCGGATGAAAGCTTCGACCTGCGGAATGCCCATTCCCGACAATTCGGTGGAGAAGCGGTCGGCAATGATCGACGATTCAATTCCCGGCGTGACCAGCGACCACAACATGATCGCAAGCAGCGCGGGACCGGCAGCAAAAAGCGCCAGAAACATGCCATGTTGGCCAGGCAGCGAATGCAATCGCGCGACGTCGCCATTGACACTGGCAATGGCGCGTCTCCGGCCGATCAAATAGGCCGCAGCTGCCAGAACCAACAGAAGAACAACGAGATAACCGACCATGATTCAGGACGTCCCCACCGCCGGTCATTCACCGGCTCAAAGCACGGGACCTTGGTCCCGCGCTTTGGGCTTTAGAGCATGAGGGTCAGAGCGGATATACGCCCGGACCCCGAAACCTCAGGAACCCATGCCCTTCAGGGCCTTGGCGTTTTCGGCCCACTTGGCGCGCTCGGCGTCCGGCAGCGGGATCAGGCCCTTGTCGGCCAGATAACCATCAGGACCCCATGCACCTTCCGAGGTGTACTCGGCGATGAATTCCTGCATGCCGGGGATGACGCCAACATGCTCCTTCTTGGCATAGACATAGAGCGAGCGGGAAACGCCGTAATCGCCGGATGCGATGTTCTCGAAGGTCGGCTCGACGCCGTCGACTTTATGGCCCTGCAGCTTGTCGGCGTTCTGGTCAAGGAACGAGAAGCCAAAGATGCCGAAGGCATTGGGGTTGGCTTCCAGCTTCTGGACGATCAGATTGTCGTTTTCGCCGGCCTCGACAAAAGCGCCGTCTTCGCGGATCTCGCCGCAGCCCTTTTCATTAGCCGACTTCACTTCTTCCTGACAGGCCGCGTCCATGACGAGTTCGACGAACGCATCGCGCGTGCCGGATGTCGGCGGCGGGCCAAGCACTTCGATCTTTGTCGCGGGAAGCGACGCATCGACATCCGACCAGTTCTTGTAG
>NZ_RZSX01001343.1:0-1071 GCF_004023105.1 Mesorhizobium sp. M5C.F.Ca.IN.020.32.2.1
TCCTGGGGGCCCGCCCGGAAACGATTGTAGAGACGGGCGCGCACTTTGCCGACGCGGCTCCCTTTAACTTCAATGCCAGGATCGATGTGGTCGAGCCGACCGGTTCCGACAACCTCGCCATCTTCAACGCCGGCGGCATCGACGTGATCGCCCGGCTGCGTCCGGGGTCCGGCGCGGCGGGACAGTTGGCCTCGCTCAGCCTCGATACGAGCAAGGCTTTGATCTTCGACCCGCAGTCGGAGCTTCTGGTCGCATAGGGAGATCATTCGAAATCGCCGGCGGCCGGTGTGGCCTCGGCGCACATAGGAGGTACAGCCAACCCTTCGTGGTTGGGCACGCGCATCTATTGTATCGATCTAACGATTTGCCGTGACGGCGACGGTCATCGCATGAGCAAACCGAAGGTTCGATCAATAGGAGAGCCGCGGAAAGCGGCGCCGGGGGAACCGTCAGAACCACCGGAACCATTAGGACGACGAAAAACATGGGAGAATGCAGCATGAACTCGAAAGACTTGAGAAAAACGAAGCGCGGCGTCGTCATCGCAGCCGTGGCGGGACTGTTGTCGGTCGGAACCGCGATTGCAAGCGGCAAGGTTGAGGTGATGCACTGGTGGACATCGGGCGGCGAAGCCAACGCGCTGAACGTTCTGAAGGAAGCGCTCAACAGCCAGAGCATTGCCTGGGAGGACTCTGCCGTCGCCGGCGGCTCGGGCACGAACGCTCTCCAGGTTCTCCAGGCGCGCGTCGCGTCGGGCAATCCGCCTGCTGCCATGCAGATGCATGGCGAGCAGATCAAGACCTACGCCGACGAAGGCCTGCTCGGCGACCTGTCCGAGATCGCCACCGCCCAGAACTGGGACGTGGTGATGGCGCCCGAACTGCAGAGGTTTGCCAAACATGACGGCGTCTACGTCGGCGTGCCTTTCAACGAGCACCGCCACAACTGGATGTGGGTCAGCAAGAAAATTATCGACCGGTACGGCGGCAAGGTGCCGGCGACCTGGGACGAGTGGTTCACGCTGGCCGACAAGATGAAGGCCGACGGTGTCCAGCCGCTCGCCCACGGCGG
>NZ_RZSX01001344.1:0-1063 GCF_004023105.1 Mesorhizobium sp. M5C.F.Ca.IN.020.32.2.1
GCATATCGCGGCGAATGCAGCACGAAATCGACAGCCGGCCATGATCCGCCGAAACCATGCCGCCATAACCGCCCGGAAACACCAGCAGAGGCATCAAATCAGGCGCTAGGGACGACCCGGTGAAATGCGCCTTGAAGCCGAGCAGGTCCGAAGGGCGGTTGGTCTTCCCGAGCTGGCTGGGCAGCGGTCCTGGTTCCCAGGAGCCGTGTGCGGCGACAATCACCGGCGCACGCAACATCGTCGTTTCGTTCCCGGCTTGAATTCGCACCATTTGCATTTCGCCATCCCGATCGATGGCGACGGCGCGGCAAGGCTGAAAGATTTCGACGCCCGCCGATCGCGCCGCCTGCAAAAGCAGACAGTCGAGAATATCGCGGCCGAGCGCCCGGCCGAAGCCAGGGTTGGCAGAAGGTTCATCGTTTGCACGAGGCCCATTTTTTGCACGAGGCATGGGTGCCTCGACACTCGCATCGCCGGAAAAGAAGCCGACGCGGCGGATTTCGGGGCCGGCATTGGCACGCCAGGCATCGCCGATTTCCAGCTGGTCCAGAAGCGCAAGATTGCTTGCCGACATGTATTCGCCGCAGACCTTGCGGCGCGGGAACACGCTCTTTTCCACAATAGCCACGGCCCATCCGCGCCGGGCCAGCGTCAGCGCGGCGGACGTGCCCGCCGGGCCGGCGCCTACGATGATCGCGTCATGGGTCGACAATCGCGTCATAGGTCATCACCGGCGCTGGCGCCGACAAAAATGTGGGAAAAAAGGCCGGCGCGCCGTTCATCGACCGGTTTGCCGTTTGCTGCGAGCCAGAGACCGGAAAGCTCGCTGCCGCGAAAGCCGGCACGCACGCTTTGAGCCGCGTCGTTTCGGGTCACGTCATTGGCGCCGATTGCCGGCAGAAGACGCGTCGCGGCCAACGCCAGTTTCGCTCGCAACGGCTCTGTCGCCAGCAGCAGCGGGGCCTTCGGCGCCATCAGCGAAAACAGACGCACGAGCTCGGCATCGTCGAAATGATGCAGAAACAGATTGACGGTGATCGCGTCGAACCGCGTGCCCTCATTC
>NZ_RZSX01001345.1:0-1061 GCF_004023105.1 Mesorhizobium sp. M5C.F.Ca.IN.020.32.2.1
TTCGCCGAGAAAAAGCTCGGATGGGTTGGCGACCTCGCGCAGGCCCATATCAGACATTTCGAAGACGCCGATCTCGTCGGTCGGTCCGAAGCGGTTCTTGACCGTGCGCAGGATGCGGTAGTGGTGGCCGCCTTCGCCCTCGAAATAGAGCACTGCGTCGACCATATGCTCGACGACGCGCGGCCCGGCGATCTGGCCTTCCTTGGTGACGTGACCGACGAGCACGATCGCCGCACCCGTGGATTTCGCATAGCGGATCATCGCCTGGGCGGCGGCACGCACCTGGGTGACGGTGCCGGGAGCCGAATCGGCCATGTCGGTCCACAAGGTCTGGATCGAATCCAGAATCACCAAATCCGGCCGCTTGCCGTCGGCGATGGTGGCGAGGATGTCCTCGACATTGGTTTCGGCGGCAAGCTCCACCGGAGTATCGGCGACGCCGAGCCGCTGCGCACGCAGCCTGATCTGGGCAACCGCCTCTTCGCCCGAGACATAGACGATGCGGTGGCCCTTGGACGCCAGCGCTGCGGCAGCCTGAGTGAGCAGCGTCGACTTGCCGATGCCGGGATCGCCGCCGACCAGCAGGGCCGAGCCGCGCACGAAACCGCCGCCGGTGGCGCGGTCGAGTTCGCCGATGCCGGAGACGATGCGCGGCGCATCCTCGATATCGCCGGACAAAGTCGTCAGCACCACGGCACGGCCCTTGCGCACATTGCGCGTGTTGGCCGGACCCGAGCCGATGCCGCCGGACGTGCCTTCCTCGACCAGCGTATTCCACTCGCCGCAGGCATCGCATTTACCGGCCCAGCGCTGATGCACCGAACCGCAATTCTGGCAGATGAACTGGATGCGCGATTTGGCCATCAGGCTGATGACGCTCCAAAGCGGTCGGAGGCTGGTGATCCTGCCCACCCCCCTCTGGCCTGCCGGACATCTCGCCCGCAAGGGGGGAGATTGGATGTCGCCATCGCTTTGGCCAATCGCTGACGTTGCAGGAAGAGCAATGCCGGCAAAGCTGCCGATCTCCCCCCTTGCGGGCGAGATGTCCGGCAGGCCAGAGG
>NZ_RZSX01001346.1:0-1060 GCF_004023105.1 Mesorhizobium sp. M5C.F.Ca.IN.020.32.2.1
GGCCAAGGTCGACCCGGCGAAACTCGACGAAGTGAATTACGACGCCATCGCTCAGGAAGCGCTTACGGCAAAATTTCCGGATGTGACGAGCCGCCAGGACAAGCGCCTGCTGCGCGGACTGATTTCCACCGGCACAGGCGTGTTCCTGCGCAAGGATATTGCGGCTGATCCGGGGATGCTCGGAGGAACGGTGGACTATGCGGTTCCACTTGACGATTTTGCCGACCTCTATCTCAAGGGTCTGCTTGCCGACGTCGGTTCGGACGAAGCGATTTCGACAAGCGTCACGCCTTCGCAAATCGGCGGCGACATCGATCTGACCTTCGGCGACGATGCCATGCTGGGGCTGGCGCGCGGCCATGGTGCGACCGAGGGCGAAAACGGCATGCTCACCCTGACGAGCGGCGCGTCGTCGCTGCTGGTCGCGTTCAATGGCGGCACGGTCAAGCTGACCGCGCTGTCACCTGCGGCCAACGGCATGGTGATCGCTAAGGGCACGGTGATCGAGGCGCTGGACAGCACGGCGCCCGCCGCGAGCGGCCAGGCATTCCTGCGCGTAATCGAGACGCCGGAAGCATCGCGAAAGATTTCGGACAAGATGATCGTCTGGCTCGACACGCTGAAGAGCGCCGGCCTGATCGAAAGCC
Source organism: Mesorhizobium sp. M5C.F.Ca.IN.020.32.2.1 (assembly GCF_004023105.1). Classification (NCBI taxonomy): domain Bacteria; kingdom Pseudomonadati; phylum Pseudomonadota; class Alphaproteobacteria; order Hyphomicrobiales; family Phyllobacteriaceae; genus Mesorhizobium; species Mesorhizobium sp. M5C.F.Ca.IN.020.32.2.1. Next base: position 648 of record NZ_RZSX01001346.1, read on the forward strand.
GGTTCAACTCGATCTTCTTCTTCACCGGCGCAAGCCGCGAGCCGGAACTGGCCGGTGTCTGGGGCGCGGTCGTCGGATCGTTCCTGACCATGATCGTAACGCTGGCCATCGCCTTCCCGATCGGCGTTTCAGCGGCGATCTATCTTGAGGAATTTGCGCCCAAGAACCGGCTGACGACGATGATCGAAGTGAATATCAACAATCTGGCGGCGGTGCCTTCGATCGTCTTCGGCCTGCTTGGACTTGCCGTATTCCTGAATTTCTTCGGCATGCCGCGCTCCGCCCCGGTGGTCGGCGGCATGGTGCTGGCGCTGATGACCCTGCCGATCATCATTATCGCCTCGCGCGCTTCGCTGCGCGCGGTGCCACCGTCGATACGCGAGGCGGCGCTTGGCATCGGAGCCTCCAAGGTC
>NZ_RZSX01001347.1:0-1058 GCF_004023105.1 Mesorhizobium sp. M5C.F.Ca.IN.020.32.2.1
AGGCTGATCTTCGCGGTTTCGACGCTGGCCTTGGCCGACGCGACGTCGGCCTGCGCCTGCGCCAGCGTCGCCGCGGCATCATCGTAATCCTGCTTCGAGACGACGTTCTGCTTCAGCAGCCCGGCATAGCGGTCGAACTTGGCCTGGGCGGTGGGCACCGCGGCTTCAGCCTTCTGCCGGGCCGCGACGGCGCTGTCATAGGCGGCCTGATAGCTCGCCGGGTCGATGAGGTAGAGCGGCTGCCCCGCCACCACCTCGGCGCCTTCCTGGAACAGCCGCTGCCGGATGATGCCGTCGACCTGCGGCCGGACCTCGGCTACGAGCGAGGCAGCGGTCCGGCCCGGCAGCTCGGCGGTGATCGCCACCGATTGCGGGTGCAGGGTGACGACGCCGACCTCGGGTTTGCCGACACCGCCCATGCCTGCAGGGGCGTTGCTCTGCTCCTGCGAGCAGGCAGCCAGAAGAAGCGCCGCGCACAGCATTCCGGCCCAGGGCGGGAGCCGGCGTACCGGCAGCGGAGACTGACTAGACTGGATGCGCATGGCCTGGATCTTTCCCTGAAATTACTGAAGCCGCCTGGCTGCCGGCATCGGATGGTTCCACCAGGAGCCGGCTGAGATGCCGGCCGAGGAAGCGCTCGTCCATGAAGGCATGGACCACCGGCATGTCGACGAGGCTGAGCAGGGTCGAGTTTCTGGCTGCGATGCCCATCAGCATCAATATGCCGATCAGCGCGCAACCGCATGGCAAGAATGATGGCGCAAAACAGCAGGTATTTCCTCGCGACGAACTAGCGGCCATCAGTCATTTCGCCGTCGGTTGAACCCTTTCCCAGGATGGGAAATGCCGCGCGAAAGAAGACGAGTCTGGTGGCGCCGGTGAAGGCCTGCAGCGACCGCAGCGTCGCCGCCGAACCGCGGCGATGCTGCTCCGGCGCGGCCGCCATCAGCAGCCGCAGCATCAGGAACATCTCCCACATGGAAGTCTCTTTTACAAAAGGCCGGCCGGCCCGATCGCGGGGTAGGCCAAACGGGCCGGCCGGTGCAGCCGGTCAGAGT
>NZ_RZSX01001348.1:0-1056 GCF_004023105.1 Mesorhizobium sp. M5C.F.Ca.IN.020.32.2.1
GGTCAAGGCGGCATTGCAGGCAAAGGGATTGCCTGACGTGCACGAATACCACTCCGCGATGCCCGGCGATCGGGAGCGCACGCTGGAATTATTCAACGAACGTGGCGGTGTTGTCGTCTCCATCCGGTGTTTGGACGAGGGCGTCGACATCCCCACGGTGTCTCACGCGCTGATCTTGGCATCTTCTAGGAACCCGCGGGAATTCATTCAGCGGCGAGGGCGGGTTCTGCGCCGCGCGCCTGGTAAAGTCTTGGCCTATCTGCACGACGTTGTGGTGACGCCCGAGCCGGACGACGATGATGCCATGGGTGGGTCCGTCCTCAAGGGCGAACTGGCCCGAGCGATCGAATTCGGCGAGCATGCAATCAATCCTGCGGCGGTGGCCGACCTGAAACGGATAGCCGCTGCCGCAGGCCTGGATTGGTCCGCCTTGACCGAGAATGGCTTCGAGGCTGATGAGGACGAAGACGCCGTCGGCGACGTCATCGCCGACTCCCATCTGGAGACCCCCAATGTCTGAGACCGCCGAATTCTCGCGCGACGACAACCTTATCGACATTGTCGAAAAGCTTCGGGCCGAGCAGTTTCCTGACGTGGATCGCGCCCTGGTGCTGGAAATCTTGCACCTCCACGGGGGCGCCGAGCGTCCCGAAAACCTCACCCGCAAGGTCGACGAAGCCCTCGTTGCCGCCGCCACGGAGCAGGGCTGATGCTTTACCTGAAGTCGCTCGAAGTCACCAACTTCGGCCCTTTCAAGGGCACGCAGAGGGTGGAATTCCCGCAGGACATTGGCGTTTCCGTGTTTTACGGCGAGAACATGCGCGGCAAGACTAGCCTGCTCAACGCAATACGCTTTGCCCTGTTCGGCACCGTTATGGGCCGGGGACGTCGGAACCTTTCCCTCTACGATCTCGTCAACTTGGAAGCACGCACCGAGGGCGTGAGGAACTTCGAGGTCCGCCTCGAACTGACGCACGCGGGCGCCCACTATCGCTTGACGCGGACGGGAAAACCGGGGCCAGGTGGCTCCGACGATTACGTCGCCAGCTCCTACCT
>NZ_RZSX01001349.1:0-1055 GCF_004023105.1 Mesorhizobium sp. M5C.F.Ca.IN.020.32.2.1
ACTCGCAGCCATGGTCGCCAACGCCTTCGACGACGGCGGCCACGCCCGAATTGCGAACCGCAAAACGCTCGCCGGCGACGCCGCTGAAATAGGCCTCGCCCTCGGTCGCGCCGTAGAGCACCGTGTTGCCGACGATGATCGACTCCGCTGCGACGATCTTGGTGTTCTCCGGCGGGCGGATGACGATGCGGCCGCCCGACAGGCCTTTGCCGACATAGTCATTGGCCGCACCGACCAGCTCGAACGAAACCCCACGCGCCAGGAAGGCGCCGAACGACTGGCCGGCGGTACCGGTGAGTTTCACCGCGATCGTGTCCTCGCGCAGGCCCTTGTGCTTGAAGCGCTTTGCCACTTCACCGGACAGCATGGCGCCGGTCGAACGGTCGACATTTCGGATCGGCAGCTCGATGCTGACCGGCTGCCTGGCTTCCAGCGCCGGCTTGGCCAACTCGATCAGCTTGCGGTCGAGCACGTCGTCGATCGGATGCTTCTGCCGCTCAGTCCAGTGCACCGCCTCATGCGGGGCATCCGGCTTGAAGAACATCTTGCCGAAATCGAGCCCGCGCGCCTTCCAGTGCTGGATCAGCGCCCGCTTTTCCAAGAGATCGGTGTCGCCGATGATCTGGTCGAGATGGGTGTAACCCATCTCGGCGAGCAACGCCCGGACCTCTTCAGCCACATAGAAGAAGAAGTTGATGACATGTTCCGGCGTACCCTTGAAGCGCTTGCGCAAGACCGGATCCTGCGTCGCGACGCCGACCGGGCAGGTGTTGAGATGGCACTTGCGCATCATGATGCAGCCGGCCGCGATCAGCGGCGCGGTCGAGAAGCCGAATTCGTCGGCGCCAAGCAGCGCGCCAATGACGACGTCGCGGCCGGTGCGCAGGCCGCCATCGACCTGCAGCGTGACGCGCGACCTGAGGCCGTTGAGCACCAGCGTCTGATGCGTCTCGGCAAGGCCCAATTCCCACGGGCTGCCGGCGTGCTTGAGCGAGGTCAGCGGCGATGCGCCGGTGCCGCCATCGTAGCCGGAAATGGCGATGGGATCGGCGCGC
>NZ_RZSX01000134.1:0-9811 GCF_004023105.1 Mesorhizobium sp. M5C.F.Ca.IN.020.32.2.1
GTCTGGTTCAGTCCTCCGAGAATGGTGGGGATAGCCAACGGCAGCTGTATTTCCCACAGAAGCTGGCGCTTATCGGCGCCGAAGGCGAGACCTGCTTCGACCATTTCCTGCTCTACCATGCGAATACCCAGATTGGTGAAGCGGATGAGCGGCGGTGCAGCTGCTGTTACGACCGCCACTTCGCCCGGCACTGTGCCGACGCCGAACAGCATGACGACCGGTACGAGGTAAACGAATGTCGGTGTGGTCTGCATAACGTCGAGCACCGGCCGCACCACGCTCCAGACCTTGTCGTTACGAGCACACCAGATGCCGGTCGGCACGCCGATGGCGGTGCAAAACACGATGGCCGTGGTAATCAGCGAAAGCGTTGTCATGGCCTCGGTCCAGACACCGATGGCTGCGATCACGACAAGTGAAATGGCGCTGAACACCGCGATGCCGATGCTGGCAAGCCGATAGGCGGCCAAGAACACCAGAACGACGAAGATCGGAAACGGAATTTCGTGCAGTATGTAATCGTTGAACGACAACAGGTTTTCGACCGGCCACTTGATCGCAAGAAACAGTGGACGGAGGTGGAGCGCGACCCATTGGACGGCGTCTGCAATCCACTGGTCCACCGGAAAGATGGCTAGATCATCGGCATCAAGCATTGTGGCCTCCCATCGAAGCAGGCGCTGGCGATCTCGCCGCCGAGGCGATCCGTCCAAGGATATGTTCGGGTTCAAGCATGCCGAGGAAGCGGCCGTCCTCGTCAATGACGGCCATTGCCTTGCCGCTCTGATACAAGCCAGCGACATCCACGAGCTTGGTGGCGCCGCTCACCGCGACGAAATCACGCGTCAAAAGGTCACCGACCGGCTTGCCAGCCTTTACCTGTTGCAGGGCTGCAGCATCGAGACAGCCGACGATGCGGTTCGACGCGTCGATGGCAAAACTCATAGCCTCGGGATGCTCGGCGTCGCCGACGATCCGCGCCGAACCATCGCCCGACACCGTCGAACCGGTGCGCATCACCGACCGTGCATCAAACAATCGCGACCGGTCGACTTCGCGCGTGAAGGCGGCGACATAATCGCTGCCTGGTTCGAGCACGATCGATTGCGGTGTTCCCTCGCGCACCAACTCGCCTTCGGACATAATGGCGATGCGCGTTCCGAGTTTCAGCGCCTCCTGGAAGTCATGAGTGATGAAGAGGATGGTTTTCTTCAGCGTGCGCTGCAGCCGCAGCAACTCATCCTGCATCTCGGTCCTGATCAGCGGGTCAAGGGCGCTGAAGGCTTCGTCCATTATGAGGACGTCGGCATCGGTCGCCAGGGCCCGCGCCAAGCCGACACGCTGGCGCATGCCGCCGGAGAGTTCATGCGGGCGATGATAGGCCCATTTGGCGAGACCGACGATCGCCAGCACCTCTTCAGCGCGCCTGCGTCGCTGCGCGGCGGAAACGCCACGCAACTTCAGGCCGAATTCGGCATTTTCGATCACCGATTTGTTTGGCAACAAGGCAAAATGCTGGAAGACCATGGAGATGCGCGTGCGCCGCAATTCGCGAAGCGCGTCCTCGCGTAGCGGCACGATGTCGATATCGTCGAGCAGGATCTTGCCTGCCGTTGGTTCGTTCAGCCGGTTGATGCAACGCGCCAGCGTCGATTTGCCGGACCCCGAAAGGCCCATGACCATGTAGATCGCGCCCGAGGGAACGGAAAGCGAGACGTTGTTCAGACCGACGACGGCGTCGGTCTCCGCAAGGACACGCGCCTTATCCGCGCCGGTGGCGAGCAGCGTCATGGCTCTGGTGGGTGAAGGGGCGAAAATCTTATACAGATTCTCTACTCTCAATCGCTCTGTCACCATTGGCTCCCATGTTTCAACGATACGGATGTTCCCGATCCGCAATTTTTTGAAGAGGATCAATTAAGGGGCATGTCAGCTAGATCGTCTTCCGCGAACACGGAGGATTTTTGCTGCTACGCTTCCTCCAAACCGAGGTGCATTTACTGCAGTGCAACTCCACCGTGCGCGGTTGGCTTCAGGGTTTGCCTTGCGTTTCCCTTCTTCTATTGAAGTGGTGAAAAATCGGTCGGAAGAAGGATACGGTTTTCCGCGCTTTCGATCAGCGCCGTCAGTTTCGGAATGAAGGCCCGCCAGCGCGAATCTTCCGACAACGTGCGCCGGCGCGCGACGCGATCGGCGAAATCGGCATATCGCCACAGATGGACCACCTGGTTCAGCGCCCCGACCTCGGTGACGAAATAGCCGATCAGTCCGCCGAGAATCGGTTCCTGGATTGCCAGCCCCTCCTCGCGCACAAGCTTCAGATATTCGGAGGTTTTGCCCGATCTTATGCGATAGATACGCTCTTCAACGATCATTTCACGGTCTCCGGCACGGTCAAAAAGTCCGCCATCATCGATGCGACGAGATCGGCTGCTTCCGTCAGGATTGAATGCCGCAGCCCCGGAAGGACGCGGAGCTCGGAGCCAGGGATGCGCTCATGCATATATCTTGCCATGCGCGGATTGGAGCCTGCATCCTCCTCGCCGGTTGCAATCAACGTCGGGCAGCGAATCTGGTCGAGAAAACCGCCGAAGTCGGTCTCGGCGAGAACCCGGTAGGCAGAAGCGTAACAGTCCGGATCGTTCTGAGAATTTCGCTGTCTAAGCGTTGCGATCAGATCGGGATTCTTCTTCTGGAAATCCTCAGTCAGCCAACGCGACAGGGATGCGTCGTAGTGCGATCCCGGTTTGCCGCTGCGAAGAGCGGCGAGGCGGGCGAGGACGCGCTCCCGCTCCTCAGGCGTACGTCCCGCGACCGTCGAGAGGAGAATCAGGCGCTGAATGCGCGGAAGATGCGTCAGTGCCAACCGCTGTGCGATCAACCCGCCAAGCGAAAAACCGGCCAGATGGAAACGGTCGAAGCCGACACTGTCCGCCAACGCAAGTGTTTCGGCAACGAAATCGTCGATCTCGTAGCGGCCTTTGACGCGCGACGAGTTTCCGTGACCCCGTAGGTCGAACGTCAGGATGGTGAACCGATGCTTCAGCCGCTCGACGACCCCGCTCCAGGCTTCAAGGTAGGAACCGACACCGTGGATGAGCACCAGCGGCTCTGCCCCATTGCCGTCAACCCTATAGTTCAGGACCACATCTCCGACCGTATGACGCTGCGTATCAGTCATACTAATACCCTGCCGCGGCCAGTTGCTGGGTTTCGCGCTCGCGTTGCGCAAAGAAGGGCATGACCTCGTCTGTGAACAGGCGAAGCGTCTTCTTCTGCAGTTCGAAGGGCAAGTTGAAGCTGAGGCCGAGACAATATTGATCGACGCCAGCTGCTTCGTAGTCGAGCAGCTTCTCGATCACTTCGTCGGGCGTTCCGAACATCAGGTTCTTGCGGATATTTTCCGGGTTGTAGTTGTCGCGGCCCTTAACGCTTTCGAAGGGCACGGCCTCCGGGAAACCGTTCTTCACGGTGCCAATGTTCTGCATCAGGTTTTCGAAATAGCGACCATAATTCATGCTGTGCTCGACGGCGAGATGCCAGTCATCGACCTTGTCATAGACACAAGTGCGCCGCTGCATCATGAATTTTGGGCGTTTCACCTCGGGATGATCGGCGACCGCCTTGTTGAACTTGCTGGCGAGCACGCCGATTTCCGCCGCCGGAAGCGAGAGCGGCGTGGAGAGAATGTTGGCGCCGATGCCGAGCGCCCAGTCGAAGGTGCCGGGATCGCGGGCGGCGACCCAGATGCGAGGACCTCCCTTCTGCAGCGGCTTCGGCACCGAGGTCGCTCGCGGAAAATTCCAGTACTGGCCCTCATGCGCATAGTCACCGGCCCAAAGCTTCTGGACCGCCGGCACCAGTTCCTTCATGTAGCCGACGCCCTCCTGCTGCTGGACGCCCGGCGCCATTCGGTCGAACTCGTACTGATAGGCGCCGCGGGCGATGCCGAATTCCAGGCGCCCGTTTGTAAGGTGATCGCACAGTGCGGCCTCGCCAGCGAGACGGATTGGATTCCAATAGGCGGCGGCAAGCGTTGCCGTTCCCAGGCGGATCCGGCTCGTATGCTGAGATAGCCACGTGAGGATCTGAAACGGATTAGGTGATATCGTGCACTCGATTGTGTGGTGCTCCGGCGTCCAGATCGCCTCAAACCCGCCGGCGTCCGCGATTTTGGCAAGTTGCAGCAGATTGTCCATTACGGCCGTCATCGAGGTTTCTGGCGAGAAACGCTCCATGCCCAATGAGACGGCAAATTTCATTTCAATCTCCCTTGGATGGTTTGTCCCAGTGTTTCTGACGGTCAGCGCAGTCGAATGACAAAGGGATCCTGCATGGCGCCGGAATAGTCGATGACGACATTTTTTGCCCTGGAGAACTCGCGCATGACGTCGAAACCGCCACGCCTGCCGTAACCACTTTCCTTGAAGCCGCCATTTGCGGACATGTAAGCTGCTGACCGGTAGGTGTTGATCCAAACGGTACCTGCATCGATCCGGTTGGCGAAGCGCATCGCCCGGTCGATATTCTGGGTCCAGATCCCGGACGCGAGGCCGTAGCGTGTGTCGTTGGCGAGTTCGATCATGTCTTCTTCCGAGGAAAAGGGCATGACACCAACGACCGGTCCGAAAAGCTCGTCGCGCATGAAGGACATATCGTTCTTGGCGTCGATCATGACGGTCGGCTCGAAATACCAGCCGCGGGCGAGTTCTTCCGCCTGAGGACGCTTGCCGCCTGACGCGATCCGTGCCCCTTCCTTGACGCCCGAAGCAACGTAGGACTCGACTTTCGTCAGTTGCGCCGACAGAGCCAGCGGGCCGATATCCGTCTTGTCCTCCAATGGGTGGCCGACGGTGATACGGTTGGTGCGTTCCACCAACGCTTCGATGAAGCGGTCGTAGACGCTGGCCTCCACGAAGCAGCGCGAGCCGGCGACGCAGGTCTGGCCCGCAGCCGCGAAGATGCCCGAAACGACCCCATTAACGGCCTTTTCGATATCAACATCGGAAAAGATCACGTGGGGAGATTTGCCGCCGAGTTCCATCTGGCACTGCGCAAGGTTGGCCGCCGCGTTAGCGGCAATTTTACGGCCGGTATCGGTGCTGCCGGTGAAGACGTATTTTGCGATGCCCTTTTGCCGCGTCAACGCGTCGCCGGTTACCGCACCCGTTCCCGAGACGACGTTGACAACGCCGGCCGGAAACCCCGCTTCCATGATTAGCTCGGCCAAGGCCAGCGTCGAGGCGGTCGCGTGCTCGGAAGGCTTGATGACGATGGTGTTGCCAATCGCCAAACAGGGAGCGAGCGTTCCTGTCAACATCATCAGCGGCGAGTTCCAGGGTGTGATCATGCCGACGACGCCGATCGGTTCGCGCATGTTGAAGTTGAGCTGGTCCAGCTTGTTGACCGGGATCGTATCGCCCTGCAGTTTGTCAGCCATGCCGGCAAAGTAAGTGTAAGAGTCCGGGATCGAGCGCATCTGCGCCCGCATTTCCTTGATCAGCTTCCCGTTGTCGCGTGTTTCGATCAGCGCGAGGTCGTCGGCATTGGCGAGAACCAGATCGGCCAGCTTGCGCACCAGCTTTCCGCGATCGGTCTGCGTCATACGTCGCCAGGCAGGATTGACGAATGCCTTTTGCGCCGCCTCAACCGCCAGTCGCACATCGTTGGCGTCGGCTTCCGCAAACTGATACCAGGCCTCCGCGGTGGTCGGGTCGAAACTGTCCAGGTAGCGACCGGATGTCGGTTCGACAAACCGGCCGTCGATAAAGAGGTTGAGGCGCATTCCCTCGAGCGATTTCACCGTCGTCTTCATCGTCGCTTCCTGATTTCGGGTTAGTCTTGAATGGCCTGATGCCACGAGCGGGCCTCGCCCTCGATCATTGCCAGTCGCCCGCCGTCGCCGGAATCCATGTAGATGCCAAAGCGTTCCTGCTTGCGCTCGCGGACATAGCGGCGGAGCATCGCCCGCAATTCCCGGGTCGGGATGAGGTCATAGGGCAGCTTGTCAATGGCAAAGAACCGCAGGTCTTCCGGCAGGTCGCGCCCTTGTCCGCCATCGGCAAGTCGGGCGCGATAGATTAGATAACCGGGGTCGCAGTCAGCAACATCGAAGATCGAGTAAAGAAAGGTGTTGTCTGACAGCAGCTTGAGGGATTTTCCGTCGTTGAGCGGCAGTTCGCTGCCGGCCTTACGGCGTTTGGCCGTTGGCAGAGCCCAGCCACCGCTTCCATCCGCTCGCAGCAGAATCTCGCCGCTGGCTTCGATCAGATAGCCGATGATCATGTTGTGCGAGGCCAGCCAGCCGGACGGCAGCGGATCCTTGACGCTGGCGTATCGGCCGCGGCAAAAGCCGAGGGGCGCTGAAGGGCTCGTGCCGAAAGCCTGCACCTGGCCGATCAGGATGACATGATCGCCTGCATCGACCCTGTTGTAGATCGTGCAGTCGAACCAGGTAAGGCTGTCCGTCAGGATTGGCGCGCCGGTATGAACGCGGTCGTGATTGACGGACTGGAATTTATCGGGGGATTTCGAGGCGAAGATCGCCGAGATGTCGACCTGCCCCTCATGTAGCAGGTTAACGGCAAAGGAATCCGCCGTCGTAAAGGCAGCAAAGCTTGACGCCGATTTTGCGACGCAGACGAGCAGCAGCGGCGGATCGAGCGAAACCGAGGTGAAGGAATTGGCCGTCATGCCGCGCGGATTGCCGTCCGAGTCGCGCGTGCTGATGATGGTGACGCCGGTGACAAAGGTTCCTAAAGCGCGACGCAACGCGATTGGGTCGATGGCCGTCGCAATCTTTGCGGTTCCCGTGGTCAACATGGGATCAGCGCCTCCTGCTGGTTGATAGCGGGAAGGCTAATCGCAAGAAGAGCGAGCTTCTTCCTTCATTCAGCCGGAAGAGCGCGGAATATATTGCTACTGTTTGCGGTAAGAGACGAAGGGTGCCGATCCGCCGTCTCGAGGGTCAGGTCGATTGATCGTCAGCCACGACCTTCCGTGACACCATGCAGGTGAATGGCCAATTCGATGGCAAAGCGCTGCTCGGGCGTCTCGACATTGATGCCGAACATTTCCTGGATTCGCGAGAGGCGATAGCGCAGCGTGGTTACGTGCAGGCCCATCGCATCGGCGCAGGCGCCGCTGCGGCAGCCTTCCCGCAGATAAGTCGACAGCGTTTTCAGATAGGGCGTGCCATGCTGGCGGTCGTGGGCGGCGATGGCGCCGATGCTTTCCTGCACGAAAGCGCGTACATCGTCGGCGCCTGCGGCCGCTACGAGCATCGGCAACGGCCCGAAATCCTGGCCGGACAGCGCACCGGTGCGACCGAACGAACGGGCGATGGCAATCATGCGACTGCAGCGATCCCAAGCCAACGGATAATCCGTCAACGTGGCACAGACGTTGCTGGCGATGACGATTGGTTCTTCGTCAAAATATTGGCCGAGATCCGCTGCGATACGCCGCATCAGTTTCGATGTCCGCTCCTGTTTCCAGATCTCGTCACAGGGAATGAGGCACACCAGCCCGCCATCGATGGCCACCACGCTCGCGGGGACGGAAGCTTGCTGCATGATGCGAGCGAGACTGTGATGCAGATCGACGGACGTTCCGCCAAGATTCTTCGCGCTCTCGGGAAAGTCGACGACGACGATTTGCTGAGTTGTCATGAAATTGATGCCGAGCCGCTGGGCCCGCTGCTGGACATCTGCCGCGTCGCGCCAACGCCGCTCCACCACCTCGAAGAAAAGCTCGGTCTGTGTGCGGGTTTCGAAACGGAATCGGATGAAACTGCGCATCATTTGGACGCTGAGCGCGAACTTGGCGCTGTCAAGCAGCAACTGGTCCAGATCGCTGAAGGCACGCGACGTGGAAAAGATGATCAATGCCCCGACAAGTTGGCGGTCGACCGTCAAGGGCTCGATGCGGGCGGCGAGATTGAGCCGGGAGCAGCCGTCATCGAGAAAAAGCGTCGCCCCGCTGTTGCCGCCCCGCTCAATTGTATCGCGTGCTGCCTTTCCCAGTTGTCGGCTCAGCGGACCCGCCGCTGACGATTGCCAAGCGACATCATCGAACTGCACCTCGCTTGGCGAGCGGCCGGCGACAATCTGGTTCGCAGTAAAATCGACGACGACGACCGGATTGGGCAGCAGGCTACCGACCATCGCCGACAATGAAGAAACCGAGCCGTCTGCAAGCACGTGTTCAAGTAGTGAGGTGTGCGCCTTGAGCGCCTTTTGCAACCTGTCTCCGGCCTGCCGTTCGGCTTCCAGCCGCTGCTCCCTCTCGATCGCGATGGCGCCGAGATGGACGATCATACCCAGAAACGCCAAATCCTCTTCCGGGACCTCCATGATATCCCGCGACACAACGCTCAGCACCATTGGCCGGCCCTCGAAGTCGCTGCAGTTCATAGGCATGACCAGGACGGTACGGTAGTCTCGCTCGAAAGCTTCGCGGCGATAACCTGGAAACTCCTCGGATTCGCGCACGTCGCGGATGTAGACTGGCTCGTTCCGCTTCAAGGCGATCAGCGAGGGGCTCGTCGCCAGTTCCCAACGGTCAGGGAGCGTTCGCTCGATCAACGTCGGATCATAGCGAACCATCACATGGGCATAACCATGAGCGGCATCGATCGACATGATCGAACCGAGCGTCCAGTTCGCATAGCGGCAGGCGGCGAAAACCAAGTGCTTCAGAATCGTGACAAGATCGCCGCCGGAATTGATCTCACTCGCGACATCTTTGAGAACCGAGATTTGCGCCTTCCTGTCCACGATCGCTCCCTGCGCCACGACCCGCTGAGTTAGGCATGCGACGAAGCTGAATTCTACATCGTTTCGAAGTGCCGGCCATTCTGTTTTTCCTCCCTAATGAAGGAAGACATTCACCGTCGTTGCTCATTAGGTTGCGCCACAATCCAGCGAACAGATGAGGAATCCATGGATCTCGGAGTGAGAAAGTTCTGCACATTCATCGAGGAAGTATTCGTCGAGGGTGGCAAGAAAGCCGACCAACCGATCTCCATGGTGGTGGTCGCAGCCGTCTTGAAGAACCCGTGGGCCGGTCAAGGGTTCGTTGAAAATTTGCGCCCTGAGATTCTCCGGTTGGCGCCGGGTCTTGGCGCCGAAATGACCAAGCGGTTGGTGGCGCTCTTGTCGGCGGATAAGGTCGAGGCTTACGGCAAGGCGGCTTCGGTCGGCGTCAATGGCGAGATCGAACATGCATCGGCGCTGATCCATACCTTACGGTTCGGCAATATGTTCCGCACGGCGGTAAACGGCACGACCTATCTGAGTTTCACGAATACCCGCAACGGGCCTGGCGCCCTTCTTTCCCTGCCGATGACCCACAAGAGCGAAACCGGCAAGCGCTCCCACTTCCTGACGGCCAGTTTCCAGGTTCCGGACGCGCCCGGTGCGGATGAGATACTGATCGCCATTGGCGCGTGTGATGGCGGGCGGGCGCATCCGCGTATCGCCGACCGCTTCCAGGACCTGGCGGAAATGGAAGCTGAGGAGCAGGCACGCTGAGCTTCCTCTTTCGCGGTAATCCCGAGGCGCCGAAATGACCTTCCTCTATGATTGCGATGCGGAACGCGGTGCCGAGTGGGCAGCGATTTTTGCCAAACGCGCGCCCGAAATCGCATTCCACTATCGGGCGGACGCGATCGACCCGCGTTCGGTGAAATATCTCGGCGTCTGGAATCAGCCCATAAACCTAAGCGCGAAGAGCCGGAGCATTGAGGCTCTCCGCCTGAGGGCCACCGGCCCCCGCCAGGCAAACCTATAAACAGTGCTAGCTGTAAATG
>NZ_RZSX01001350.1:0-1055 GCF_004023105.1 Mesorhizobium sp. M5C.F.Ca.IN.020.32.2.1
GCCAAAAGCCGCCTTCACCGTCGGCGACAAGACCCTCGATGTCGATCTTCTGTGCAGGGTGGCCATCACGCGTGACGATCGTCTTGCCGGTGATCAGCGCCGGCGTCTGGGTGGCATCGATCTCGAAGATCGAGGGCGCGTTGGCGTAGAACGAGTCCGAGGCAGCGAACAGCTTGCCGGCAGCATCGCCGGCGGCGAGCGCCGAAAGCGCACCCCAGCCGAGCGGCGTGCCGTCTGCCGTGGGCTTTGCCGTGATCATCGGGTAAGTGGCGGGACCTTCGGAACGCTCGTAGATCATCACGTGCGAGCGGGCGAGCCCGTCCTCGACCAGGTCGGCCTCGTTGGCGGTGACCAGGAGATTGCGCGACGGGATCGCGATCAGGCCTTCCGGACCGATGCCGGACGGCAGGATCTGGACGAACTGAGGCTCAGCACCCGCGTTGTTGTAGACGCCGACGACGGAGCCGCGCTCCGAGGCGACGAAAACCAGCCTGTCCTCGCCGAACGTGCCGGTGTCGAGACCTTCCGGCTCGACGCCCTTCTTGTTGCGGGCGTCGGGATAATGGCCGGCATTGGCGACCTGGTACTCGAAGGACGGACCGGATTCGTAGAGAACCTCGCCCTTCTTGCTGAAGATCGTGAAGCCGCGCGAGCCGCCTTTGTAGTCACCTTCGTTGGCGACGACGAGACGATCATTGTCGAGCCATTTCACGGCGTCGGGTTCGCGTGCGACGTTTTCGATTTTGCCGTCGAAAGAAAAGGCGCCGTTCTTCTTGGTGTCGATCTTGTCCAGCGTGACGGAGCCTGCGGAGAAGTGCGTGACGATCGCGCCGGTTTCGGCGTTGACGATGGCGATGTGATTGTTTTCCTGCAGCGTGACCGCTATTTCGCCGGCCTCGTTGAAGGCGACGAATTCCGGCTCCGGATCTTCCGCCGCAACTTCGGCAATGCCCGCCAGGTTCACGCTCTTCATCGTCGCGCAATCAGGCTGGCCTTCGGTCATCGTGAAAATCTTGAGGTCGCCCGCCGGCATCTGCGGAATTTCTCCGTCGTTC
>NZ_RZSX01001351.1:0-1053 GCF_004023105.1 Mesorhizobium sp. M5C.F.Ca.IN.020.32.2.1
AGCGTGGCGCGCACGTCGTCGATGAAGGCCGCAGCCGAGAACGGCCGCTCCGGCACATAGACGAGATGCGGGCCGCTGTCGGGGTCAAGCTGCCATGCGGCAGCGGCGGCGGTGAGGAAGCCGGCATGCCGCCCCATGACGATGCCGACATAGATACCCGGCAGAGCACGGAAGTCGAGGTCGACCGAGAGGAAGGCGCCGGCGACGAACTCGGCTGCCGAAATGAAGCCGGGCGTGTGGTCGTTCTCCTCGAGATCGTTGTCGATGGTTTTCGGCGCATGGACGAAAGCTATCTTGCCGCCGGCGGCATCGGTCAGGATCTGCTGCGTGCCCGACGTATCGTTGCCGCCGATATAGATGAACGCGTCGGCGCCGGCCTTCTTCAGACCGTTGAGGATGATCTCGCAATAGGCGTCATCCGGCTTGTCGCGCGTCGAGCCAAGCGCGGCGCTCGGCGTTGCCGCAATCAGCCGCAGCCGATCCTCTGGAATCGCTGAGAGATCGATATAGTTGCCGTCACGAATGCCGCGCACGCCATGGATCGAGCCCAGGACCTTAGCGCCGGGATGCCGCTTGCGGATTTCGAGCGCAGCGCCCACCATCGTCTGGTTGATGACGGCGGTCGGACCGCCGCCTTGCGCGATCACAAAAGTTCCGGACATGCTTCACGTCTCCCGAGCAGTGGCTTTGCAGGCACATTCGCCTGTCTTGCGAGATCACGCAACGGGAGAGTCGAGCGGCCGCGCCGGCCACGCTATCGGATCACACGACGACCGGGAGGGTCAGACGACGACGACCGGGTTCTTCCTGGAGACGCGGCTGTAGAGGTCGATGATGTCCTGGTTGATCAGGCGAACGCAGCCCGACGACATCGCCTGGCCGATGCTCCACCATTCGGGCGAACCATGGATGCGGTAGCCGGTGTCGTGGCCGTTCTGGTAGATGTACAGCGCGCGCGCGCCGAGCGGGTTGTCGAGGCCGCCGGGTTGCCCGGCCTGCCATTTCACCAGTTCCGGCTTGCGGGCGATCATCTCGGCCGGCGGCGTCCAGGTC
>NZ_RZSX01001352.1:0-1045 GCF_004023105.1 Mesorhizobium sp. M5C.F.Ca.IN.020.32.2.1
CATCCGCGACGAGAGCGCCGAAGACGTCCGCGTCGTGCTGGTGCCGAAGAGCCGTTCGGTCGATCCCGGCATCCTGATGGAATCGCTGTTCAAGCTGACCGAGCTCGAAAGCCGCTTTCCGCTCAACATGAACGTCCTGTCGCGCGGCAAGATACCCAACGTGCTGTCGCTGAAAGGCGTGCTCAAGGAATGGCTGGAGCACCGCCGCGAGGTGCTGATCCGCCGCTCCAGGCATCGCTTGGGCGAGATCGAAAGGCGGCTGGAGATTCTCGCCGGCTATCTGATCGCCTATCTCAACATCGACGAGGTGATCAGGATCATCCGCGAGGAGGACGAGCCCAAGCAAGTGATGATGGCGCGCTGGTCGCTCACCGACAACCAGGCCGAAGCCATCCTCAACATGCGGCTCAGGGCCCTGCGCAAGCTCGAGGAATTCGAGATCCGCAAGGAATTCGACGGCCTCACTATCGAGAAAAAGCAGATCGAGGCGCTGCTTGCGTCCGACGCCAGGCAGTGGTCGACGATCAAATGGGAAGTCTCCAGCATCCGCGAGAAATTCGGACCGGAGACCGAGCTCGGCAAGCGCCGGACCCAGTTCGCCGACGCGCCCGAACATGACCTGACCGATATCGCCCATGCGATGATCGAGCGCGAGCCGGTCACCGTGGTCGTTTCGGAAAAGGGCTGGCTCAGGGCGATGAAAGGTCACCTGACCGATCATTCGTTGCTGACCTTCAAGGAGGGCGACAGCCTCAAGCTCGCCTTCCACGCTCAGACCACCGACAAGGTGCTGGTCTTCACCACCGGCGGCAAGTTCTACACGATCGGCGCCGACCGGCTGCCGGGCGGGCGCGGCCATGGCGAACCGATCCGCATCATTGTCGACATGGACAACGACCAGGACATCGTCACCGCCTTTGTCCATGATCCCAAACGCAAGCTGCTGCTGGTGTCTCACGACGGCAATGGCTTCATCGTGCCGGAAGAGGAAGTCGTCGCCAACACCCGCAAGGGCAAGCAGGTGATGAACGTCAAGGCGCCCGAC
>NZ_RZSX01001353.1:0-1038 GCF_004023105.1 Mesorhizobium sp. M5C.F.Ca.IN.020.32.2.1
GCATGACATGGATCTAAGCAACGTGGTGCTCTACTGGCATTTTCTGCTGGTCTCCGCCGTCATCACCTTCGCCATCATTGGCCTCTTTCCGGCAGCGATGTGAGGCGGCGATGCGGCTCATCCCGAAAGAGATTGAAACGCTCTGGACGCTGTTTACCGCGCCCGTGGTGTGGGCTGCGCATTTCCTCGTTTGCTACATCGGCGCGGCGGTCTATTGCGCTAAGCCCGAACTTATCGGGCTGAGTTTCAGCGCTGTGCGCGCGGGCATCGCCGCCGCCACTCTGATCGCCCTCTCGCTCATCGCGCTATCCGCATGGCTCGCCTGGCGGCAATGGGGCTTCGGCACAGACGATCCGCCGCACGACGATCCGACGAGACGCGACCGGACCCTGTTCCAGGGCTTTGCGACGCTGCTGCTCTCGGGTCTCAGCTTCATCGCCGTGATCTTCACCGCGATGCCCGCATTATTCCTGACGGGGTGTATCCGGTGAGACGCGCCTGCCTCATCCTCGGTCTCCTCGTCCTCGCCCTGGTCTGGGTCGGACCGCTGCTCGATGCCTGGCGGGATTCGTTTTCGGCGCACATGCTGGCGCATATGGGAGTGGTAGCGATCGCTGCGCCGCTGATGGCGATTGGCATCCCGCTCCGCCCGAAACCAGATTCAAACCGGGCGTTCCCCCTCGCCCTCCCCGCCTCCCTCGTCGAGCTTATCATTGTCTGGTCCTGGCACGCGCCGGCCTTGCGGACGCTGGCGCAAAGCTCGCTGTTTGCGACCGCCATCGAGCAGGCCATGTTCCTCGCCGCCGGGCTGTTCCTGTGGCTGACCTGCCTGCCGCGCCGCGGTTCGGACATCACAGGCAATGCCGCCGGCGCCTTCGCCTTGCTTCTGACGTCCATCCATATGACCTTGCTCGGGGCGCTGCTGGCGCTGACCCCGAGGCCGCTTTACGGGACGGGCGAGATAAGCTGCTTCGGCGTCGCGCTTTCCGCGCAGCAGGATCAGGAACTTGGCGGCGTAATCATGCTTTTGGTCGGCGC
>NZ_RZSX01001354.1:0-1038 GCF_004023105.1 Mesorhizobium sp. M5C.F.Ca.IN.020.32.2.1
CTTGAAATCCTGGGTCTTCAGCTTCAGCACGACGGTGCGCCCGGCAATGCCGGATTTCTTCAGCCGCCCGGAAACCTTTTCCGAAAGCGCTCTCAGCACCGAAACCAATTCATCCAGGGAAGCGACGTCGGTGTCGAAGGTGGTCTCCGCCGATACGCTCTTCGCATCCTGGTCGGGATGGACGCGGCGGTCGTCCTCGCCGCGTGAAAGGTGGTAGAGCCGGTCGCCCATCACGCCATAGCGGCGCATCAGGTCGCCGCGCTCCATGCGCTGCAACTGGCCAATCATCCGGACGCCGTCCCGTTCAAGCGTGGCGGCGAAAGCTTTTCCCACACCCCAGATCAGCGTCACCGGCTGCTCGGCCAAAAAGCCTGATGCCTCAGCCTCGCCGATCACCGAAAAGCCGCGCGGCTTGCGAAAGTCCGATGCCACCTTGGCCAGGAACTTGCAGTAGGAAAGGCCTGCTGAAACGGTGATGCCGATCTCCTTCTCCACGCCAAGCGCGAAGCGCGCCAGCACCACCGCCGGCGGCAAGCCATGCAGACGCTCGGTGCCGGCTAGATCCAGAAATGCTTCGTCGATGGAGATCGGCTCGACCAGCGGCGTCAGCGCCTGCATCATGGCGCGCACCTCGCGGCCGACACGTGCATATTTTTCCATGTCCGGGGGGATGACGACCGCTTCCGGACAGGCTTCGAGCGCCTTGAACATCGGCATCGCCGAGCGCACCCCGTTGATGCGCGCGATGTAGCAAGCGGTGGAGACGACGCCGCGCTTGCCGCCGCCGATGATCAACGGCCGGTCCTTCAGCGCTGGGTTGTCGCGCTTTTCGACCGCCGCGTAAAACGCGTCGCAGTCGATATGGGCAAGACGCAGCCGGTAGAGCTCCGGATGGCGGGCAAGCCGTGGACTGCCGCAGCGTTCGCAGCGCCGTGTTTCGCTGCGCTGGAAGGTCAGGCAGTCGCGGCAAAAACCGTGATCGGGATTGTTGACAGAGGCCGCCATCGCTGCGAACATAAAGAGAACAAAGGCAATGGT
>NZ_RZSX01001355.1:0-1037 GCF_004023105.1 Mesorhizobium sp. M5C.F.Ca.IN.020.32.2.1
GTACCGCACCCGCCGACAAGGCGCCGCCGAGCGACAGAATTCCGTCGATCTCGGAATTGGCGAACAGCAGGCTGGTGACGGCTTCCTGTGCAGGCGCGACGTTGTAGGGCGTGTTGGTCTCGGCAAGGACCGTCACGTCAGGATGGGCCTTAAGCGCCGCGTCAGCGCCTTTGCGACGATCGTCGCTAACCGAAACGCCGGCCGGGCCGTTGAGGATCAGAATCTTGCCCTTGCCGCCGATCGCGTCGATCAGGAACTTGGCCGCCTGATCGCCCCACTGGGCGGAATCGGTGTTGACCTTGGCGGTCACCTGGTCGGTGTCGACAAGGCTATCGAAGTTGATGATGGCGATGCCCTTGGCGCAAGCGTCCGCCAGCACACGCGCCGGCGCGGTCGACGAGCCGGCAATCAGGATGATGGCGTCGACGTCGGAATCGATCATCGACTGGATCTGCTGGATCTGAACGTTGGCGTCGCCCTGGGCGTCGGTCACGACAAGCTTGTCGACCAGTCCTTGCTTCTTCAACGCCTCGACTTCGGTTTCGATAGTGCCCTGTGTCTGCTTCATCCAGGTCGGCACTGAATAAATGTTGGCCCAGCCGATCGTGTACGGCGCCTTGCGGTCGCCCTTGATGCATTTGGCGGCCGCATTGGCCTGCGAACCGGCGCCGAGGCTCAGGAGGAGACCGAAGCAAAGGGCGCTGGCGGATGCGAAAAACGATGATTTCGTCATGATTGTTCCCTTCTGAGGTTAGGCCTGGACGTGCGGGGTCCGGACGAAAAGCTCGCCGGTTGCCGCATCCGGAAACCGCCTGTTTTTTCGTCAGAATTTTCTGCGCCTGGCTCGTTATTGTCTGATATTTCAGACAGTATGTCTGTATATCGGACAAATCGGATGCTAGACTGAGCCTTGACATCTTTCAAGCGTCTTGAGACGAGGGCGAATTGATTTTTACGCGGATGCGGCCGACATGAGCGATAGCGCCACTGGTCTGATCGAAACGGAAGTCGGCGCCCAGCGGCGTAATGGCGAACGG
>NZ_RZSX01001356.1:0-1034 GCF_004023105.1 Mesorhizobium sp. M5C.F.Ca.IN.020.32.2.1
GATCGATTGGGACGAGTTCGGCAAGGGGGAGGGGGATCTGCGGCGGTTCTTCGGAGAGGCGTCGGAGTTTGGGCTCGGCCGGCGGGGGATCTCTTTCCCGGTGCATGGCTACCGCGGCGACAGGGCCCTGTTCTCGGTGACCGCTGACTTCAACAGCCGCGAATGGCATTGGGCCCGCCGGACCACCTTCCGGCATTTTCCGATCATTGCGGCGCACCTCCACGAAGCAGTATTGCGAACCGATGGGGTCTTCCGGACCCAGCCGCGCCTGTCACCGAGGGAACTCGAATGCTTGCGATGGACCTCGGAAGGCAAGACCGTTTGGGAGTGTGGCGTTATCCTGGGGCTCTCGGAGCACACCGTACGCTGTTATCTCGAAAGCGCGCGGCATAAGCTCGGCGCATCGAGCAACACACACGCCGCCTCACTTGCCACGAAGTCTGGCTTGCTCTTCAAGGTGCCGTAAACCCGGCTGTTCAGCCGGATACCAGCTTCCGGCTTCCGGCCGTACGTCCTGCCTCGTTTCGCGACGAGGAGACAAAGGATGATACTGGCCATTGAAGGCGTGTACCGCCATCACTATCCCGACCTTTTTGAGCAGATGTTCCGCATGCGCGCCGCCGTCTTTGCGGGTCGGCTGGCCTGGGACGTCACCGTAGTCGATGGACGAGAAGTAGATCGATTCGATGCCGAAGATCCGCTCTATCTGCTTTGCGTCGATGAGGTCACGCAGCAGCTGAAAGGCGCGGTTCGGCTGCTGCCGACCACTGGGCCCAACATGCTTCGCGATGTTTTTGCTGTGCTTGTTCCCGATGGATCGGTCGCGAGTCCGCTGATTTGGGAGAGTTCGCGTTTTGCCGTCAACCCAGAGCTCGCCGTTGGTGTGGCGCGTCAGGACGCAAACCACATCGTCAACACGACCACGGTCGAACTGCTGTGCGGTCTGGTCGAGGCAGCACAGCTTGCCGGCGTCGAACACATCGTTTCGGTCTTCGATGCGCGAATGGCCCGGATCTTCCGCACGATCGATTGCC
>NZ_RZSX01001357.1:0-1033 GCF_004023105.1 Mesorhizobium sp. M5C.F.Ca.IN.020.32.2.1
CTTCATGGCGGTCGATCCGCCATGAAGCCGTCATTGCCGCCGCAATCGTGCGGCACGCAGCCGCTGGCATAGAAGGCGCCCGAGGCGGTTTTCTCGGTGCCGCCGCCGACCAGCAGGCTGGTCGCCATCTCGGGCATCTCCTTGCCGAGCAGCGTCTCGGCCAGCCTGTAGACGGCCTCGTTGTGGAAAGCGTCAACGACGTTGTCGTATTTCGACGGATCGACGTCTTTCCAGTCAGTGCCGGGCTCCGGCATATAGGTGAGATTGCCGGAAGTCGTCAGCCCGTCCGTCGGCGACCATTGCAGCGCCGGCTTGGAAACGCCCGGCAACAGGTAGGGCACGAAATAGATGGCGCTGTCGGAGATCGCAGCCGGCGGTGCGCCACATTCATCCTGCTCGACCGTGATGCTCTGGATGGTGCCGCCTTCTGGCTTCCAGACGATCACCGTGGCCGGGCCGCACTGGTTGCCGCCATCGCCGACATCGACCAGCGCGACGTTGACCCCGCCGACCTTGACGATCTTGTCGAACGACACCTCGTAATTGCTGGCCAGTTGCTTGCCGTCATAGGCCAGCACCTTCTCGCCATACTCTTCCTGCTGGGTGATGGTCAGCTGCCCACTCTCGAACGGGACCCGTGCTTGGCTGTCATCGTCGGCTAGGGCAGCATTGCTCGACGCGCCCAGGTCGGCGGCCCCGGACGCATCGTCAGCCGCCACGAGCACCATGTCGGTCTGTGCATGCGCGCCAGCCACCGGCATCAAAATCCACGCCAGCGCGCAAGCGCCGGCAAGAAGCGAAGGTGTCATGACTGTCCCTCCGTTCAGCCGACACGAACCCGGCCTGGCGCGGCCGGGTTCATCGTACCGTTCAGGCCCAGGGTCGCAACTCGGCGTTCTTCTTCTCGAACGAGGCGATGGCGTCGGCCTTCTCCATGGTCAGGCCGATATCGTCGAGCCCGTTGAGCAGGCAGTGCCGCTTGAAGTCGTCGAGGTCGAACTTGACCACGCCGCCGTCCGGTCCGCGGATTTCC
>NZ_RZSX01001358.1:0-1032 GCF_004023105.1 Mesorhizobium sp. M5C.F.Ca.IN.020.32.2.1
GGCCGGCGTCCTGTTCGAGACCTACGGAAACGCCTGAGCCAGACCTGACCCTCAATGAGTTCGAGCAGCCAGCGCAAGCCCGAGATCAGCTTCGCCGATTTCGACCGGGTCGATATCCGCGCCGGCACGATCGTCGAGGCCGAGCCGTTCCCCGAGGCGCGCAAGCCGGCGATCAAGCTGAAGATCGATTTCGGCGCGGCGATCGGGGTGAAGAAATCGTCGGCGCAGATCACCAAATATTATGCGCCCGAGACGCTGATCGGCCGGCAGGTGTTCGCGGTGGTCAATTTTCCGCCGCGGCAGATCGGACCCTTCATATCGGAAGTGCTGACGCTTGGCTTTCCCGACGAGGAGGGTGCTGTCGTCCTCGGCGCAATCGAACGCAGGGTGCCTGACGGTGGCCGACTGTTCTAGCAAGGCCTTCTCAGGCGGCTAGTTTTCGCGTGGTGCCCAGCGCCTCTTCAACCGTCTCCAGGAACATTTCCGCGCAGGCTTTCCAGCTATAGCGCATTGCCCGTTGGCGCGCCTCGGCGCGGTCGACGTGGAGCGCGGCGAGCGCGGCTTCACGCAAATCGTTCGACACCGCTCCGCCAACGCCGTCGCCGACAATGTCGATCGGTCCGGTCACCGGATAGGCTGCGACCGGCGTGCCGCTGGCCAGCGCCTCGATGATGACATTGCCGAACGTGTCGGTGCGGCTGGGAAAGACGAAGACATCGGCCGAGGCGTAGATTTCGGCCAGTTCGTCGTTCGGGCGGTGGCCAAGGAAATGGGCATCGGGGTATCTGGCCTTGAGCCTGGCCAGTTCCGGTCCCTCGCCGACGATTACCTTGCTGCCGGGCAAATCCAGGTCGAGGAAGGCGGCCAGGTTCTTTTCGATCGCAACGCGGCCGACACAGAGGAAGATCGGTCGCTTGAGCCCCAGATCCTTCTGCTTGTCCGGGCGGAAATGGTCGGTGTCGACGCCGCGCGTCCATGGCCTGAGCTTGGTGAAGCCGCGCGCCGCCAGATCGTCCGCCAGCGATTGTGTGG
>NZ_RZSX01001359.1:0-1032 GCF_004023105.1 Mesorhizobium sp. M5C.F.Ca.IN.020.32.2.1
CCCCGTACTCAACCAGACTGATAGGATGGGATGACGGCAGATATCGAAGCATCGCCTCGGCTAGCCCGGCGTTCACCATAGCGAGGCCCACATCGGTATCGCCGATGAAGCACTGCCCGACCAAACGGCGATACCGATCCTGGTCGATGATATCGCAACGGACATGCTGTCCGTCGATCATCTTTCGAAGGTAACTGCGAGCAATGACACCGCAACGCCAGGTCTGGCCGTCCTTCAAGCCGGTCTGGTCTAGTTCGCATGCATCGATCGCAGCAATCCGAATGCGCTGCTGACGGATACTGATCGTGTCGCCGTCGATTACCCGCGCCTGGCCGGACCATGCCGACGGCTCGGCCGCCGCATCCATGCACCAGATTGCGGCCACGGCCGCCAATATCGTTCGAAATCTCAATTCAATGCCTCCATGGATTACGGGCTGCCAGCCCGAAAATCGAGCGGGCAAGATGAAGCTCGCCGGCTGTGGCGCGGTCCGTCATGGCCCGCAAGTAGCCGCCCGGCGATTTAACTTCCTGCCGGTCGTATTTCTGCAGCGTCACGGCGATTGCGATCGCTGCTTGCTGCTCGCCCATCTGTTCGATGGCGCGGCGGCGCGCATCATCGGAAATTCCCGTCAGGCGGCACATCTGCGGCACGAGCCGCGCCAGATCGGCCCAACTGCGGGGCAGGGCAAAGCCGTAGGCCTTTAAGGCCGGGATTGCCCGCACCAGGTCATGCAATGCCACTACCGCCTGCGGCTGGCGCTCTCGCCCCTTGACTTGGCGCAAGCCGCCGCCCAGGCTTGGTTCATAAGCCCTCTTGCTGGCGGAGCCAGCCTCTAGCAAATGAAGTTGTTCGGCGTCAGCCGAACGCCGATTATCATTACTCTCTTCAAGAGGATCAGGGTTTGTAGTCTGTTTGTGCATGCCGTTTTCGACATATGTGCATGTCGAATTTTCTGTTTCCGACGCAGATTCTGAACGGCGTGGAAGCTGCAACAGGCGCTCCACAAACCAGTCGAAAAGTGCCGAGGCA
>NZ_RZSX01000135.1:0-9806 GCF_004023105.1 Mesorhizobium sp. M5C.F.Ca.IN.020.32.2.1
GTGGAAGTTGTTCGCCTGCCTGTGGCTCTTGGGCGAGACGCCGAGCGAAAGGAAGGCAAGCGCCAGGATGACGGCGTCGCGCACGAGGTTCTGCAATTCAAGGCTCACGCCGTGGACGGAGAAAGCCACGCCTGGCTTCCAGGTCGCGGAAAGCAGGATCGCGCCGATGACCCCGGCCAGCAGCGGGACGTTGGGCAGGCCGCGGATGCGCACCTTCGTGTCCGGTGTCGGATCCTTGATCTTCGGCGCGCCGGCCTCGCGGCGATGCAGGATGACGTCCATGGCCAGGAAGACGGCCAGCACCAGGCCGCCGACGAACAGTGTCTCCTGATAGAGGTTGGTGGTGGTCCAGAAGAAATCGACGCCGCGCAGAAAGCCGACGAACAGCGGCGGGTCCCCGAGCGGCGTCAGCGACCCGCCGATGTTGGACACCAGGAAAATGAAGAAGATGACGACATGGGCATTGAACGCCCGGTTGTCATTGGCGCGCAGGATCGGCCGGATCAGGATCATCGAGGCGCCGGTCGTGCCGATGACTGAGGCGAGCATCGCCCCGATCAGCAGCAATCCGGCATTCACCAGCGGCGTGCCATGGATGTTGCCGGCGACGAGGATGCCGCCTGAAATGGTGAACAGCGCAAACAGAAGAATGATGAACGACATGTATTCGGTAAGCAGTGCGTGCAATACCGCCTCTGTGGCCGAAGGCATGCCGAACGCCACCGCCAGCGGCACGACCGCGAGCGCCGCCCAGAAGAAGGTGATCTTGCCGTAGTGATGCTCCCAGACATGGTGGAAGAGCAATGGTCCGGTGGCGATCGACAGAAGCAGGCCGGCAAAGGGCAGCGCCCACCACAACGACATTGTTTGGCCCGGCAACTTGTGGGCCTCGGCTGCGAGCGCTATTCCCGGAAACAGGGTTGCGACTGCCACCACTGCGCCCGCCGTCAAAGCCGCCGCAAACCGCATAAAGCCCCCTCTGGAATTGTGTCGGATGCGATTGGTGACGTTCAAGCCAGCGTCACGCCGGCATCGCGCATCCGATTCAGCATCGTCTCGACGGACCCGTTGAGATTGATGCCGCGGCAGGCGTCGAGCCGCACTGTTGTGTGGAAGCCCTGCTTGACCGCATCGAGCGCCGAAAAGGCGACACAGAAATCGGTCGCGAGACCAACCAGGGTCAGCGTTTCGATGCCGCGCTCCCTAAGATGGCCGGCAAGACCGGTCGGCGTCGTATGGTCGTTCTCGAAGAAGGCCGAATAGCTGTCGATCGCCGGCCGGAAGCCCTTGCGGATGACCAGTTCGGCCTTGGTCCAGGCGAGGCCGGAGTGAAAGTCCGAGCCTAGGCTGCCCTGGATACAGTGGTCCGGCCACAGCGTCTGCTGGCCGTAAGGCATCTCGATCGTCTCGAACGGCTTCTTGCCGGGATGACTGGAGGCAAAGCTCGAATGGCCGGCGGGATGCCAGTCCTGCGTCAGCACGACATGTTCGGTCCGCCGGATCAGGTCGTTGACCAGCGGCACGATCTCGTCGCCGCCGGCAACCTCCAGCGCGCCGCCCGGGCAGAAATCGTTCTGCAGGTCGATGATGACAAGCGCTTCGTCGGCCATGGAGCCTCCCTCTTGTTTGTCCGGAGGCATGACCCGAACCGGAAGTCTGCCGAAACGTGGAATCCGGTGTTCGAAGCCAAGCCCCACCGAAAAATGCCGCTAACGCGACCGGATGGAGAAACTCGACCAGATGGCCGGCTGCGTCAACCTCCAACGGTATAACAAATGCGTGCCGCCGCGCCGAGGCGGAGAGCGGCCCCAAACTCTGGCTTTGACAAATCTTGCCGGCTTGATATCATTTGCATACGAATGAATTTGACCGGCCCGAGTGCCGGAAGGATTCCTATTTCTGGGAAGGCAAAGCGTGATCCGTTACGCGAAACCCACCACCGTCGACGAGGCTCTCGCTTTGCTTGGCGAGGCTTCGTGGCGCATCCTTGCCGGCGGCACCGATTTCTACCCGGCACAAGGGGCCAAGCCTTTCCGCGAGAATGTCCTCGACATCAACGGTCTGGCGGCGCTGCGTGGTATCGCCGAAACCGAGGACCATTGGGTCATCGGTGCGCGCACGACGTGGTCTGATCTTGTCCGTCATCCGCTGCCGGCGGCTTTCGATGCGCTGAAGCAGGCGGCGCGTGAAGTCGGGTCCGTGCAGATCCAGAACGTCGCCTCCATCGCCGGCAATCTCTGCAATGCCTCCCCGGCCGCCGATGGCGTGCCGACTCTGCTCATTCTCGACGCCGAGGTCGAACTGCGCTCGACGGCGATGGTCCGCCATCTGCCGCTGCAAAAGTTCATCCTGGGAAACCGCCGCACGGAACTGCAGCCGGGCGAAATGGTCACCGCCATCCGCGTGCCGAAAAATGCGGCCACCGGGGCGTCGGCTTTCGTAAAACTCGGCGCGCGTCGCTATCTCGTCATTTCCATAGCCATGGCGGCCGCCCGCCTGACCGTTGAGGGCGGCATCGTCGGCAATGCTGCCGTCGCCGTCGGCTCCTGCTCCGTTGTCGCCAAGCGTCTCTTGGGCGTCGAAGCAGCCTTGCGGGGGCTCCCGGTCGACCACGCTCTCGCCACCGCGATCCAGTCCGCACCGATGGTCGAGCTGTCGCCGATCGGCGATGTCCGCGGCAGCGCCGAATACCGGCTGGACGCCGCGCGTGAGATCGTCGTCCGCGCCGTACTAGATGCCGCGGGCCATATGCCTACGGCAAGGGTGGCGGCGGCATGAACCAAGCTCAACCTGACATGACCGAAGCTCAGCCTGGCATCAGCGGAGCTCAGCCTGGCATGAGCATGGCTCAGCCTGGCATGAGCATGGCTCAGGCTGGCATGAGCGAGGCTCAGCCTCGCATGAGCATGGAACGCGCCGACATCGCTTTCAAAGTCAACGGCGCCGCTGTTTCTGTCTGCGTGCCGCCGGTTCGCCGTCTCTCTTCGGTGCTGCGCGACGAATTGCACCTGACCGGCACCAAGGTTGGCTGCGACGCCGGCGACTGCGGCGCTTGCACGGTGCTTGTCGATGGCGAACCGATCTGCGCCTGCCTCATGTCAGCGGCTTCTGCCGCTGGCACCGTGGTGACGACCGTCGAGGGTCTCGCCAACGGCAGATTATCGGCGCTGCAGGCCTCGTTCCTCGATCATGGCGCAGCGCAGTGCGGCATCTGCACACCCGGCCTGCTGGTCGCGGCGACCGCACTTCTCGACAGCAAGCCCAACCCAACCGAGGCTGAAACACAGGATGCACTGGGCGGCGTCCTCTGCCGCTGCACCGGCTACCGCAAGATCATCGCTGCGGTGATGAATGCTGGACGGTTCGCGAGCGAACTCTCGACCGACGGCGCTGCCCCCAATCCGCCTGCGGGCACCTTCTCCCCGTATAGTGACGGGGAGAAGGGACAAGCTCCAGCGCCGGCCTCCCCCTCTTCCCGTCTTTCACGGGGTGAGGGTGAGGGGCAGCACCAACTTAAGCGGCTGGATCTCGACCGTGACCGCAGAATGCCAATCTCAGGCCACGCCGTCGGTTCGTCGCCGATCAGGCTCGACGGCCTGCCGAAAGTCACTGGAGGCGAAAAATTCGGCGGCGATTCCTTTCCGGCCGATGCGCTGGCAGTGCTGGTGGTCCGCTCGCCGCATTATCATGCCCGCTTCGCTTTCGGCGATCTCGACGCCTGGATAAAAGCTCATCCCGGAATCGTCGGCGTCTACACCGCTGCCGACATTCCTGGAAAGAACAGCTTCGGCGTCATTGCGCCTTTTGCCGATCAGCCGGCGCTGGCCGAAGGTTTTTCGCGCTTTCGCGGCGAGGCGGTGGCGCTGGTTGCCGGTGAGCGCGAGGCCATGCTCGATCTCGACCTTTCGGATTTCCCTGTTCGTTGGACTGAGTTGCCGCACGTTCTGCAGCCCTGCGAGGCGCAAGCCGGCGGCGCACAACTGATCCACGAAAATCGGCCGGCAAACCTGCTCACCACCGGCTTTGTCGAGCGCGGTGATCCCGAAGCCGCCCTTGCCGGCGCGGCTTTCACGGTTTCCGGCGCCATCGACACGTCCTACGTCGAGCACGCCTATATCGAGCCGGAAGCCGGCCATGCCTATATGGACGGCGACACCCTGGTCGTCGTCGCCTGCACCCAGGCGCCGTACATGGACCGCGACGACGTGGCAAAGGTGCTTGGCCTTGCCGTCGACAAGGTGCGCATCGTGCCGACCGCCACCGGCGGCGGGTTCGGCTCCAAGCTCGATGTTTCGTTGCAGCCGCTGATCGGTCTGGTCGCGATGCGAACCGGGCGGCCGGCCGCGCTCGCCTACACCCGCAATGAATCGATGATCTCGACCACGAAGCGCCATCCCGCTGAGATGAAGGCGACGATCGGCGCCGATGCCGATGGCCGCATCATAGGCATGGTCTTTGCAGGCGATTTCAACACCGGCGCCTATGCGAGCTGGGGTCCGACCGTCGCCAACCGCGTGCCGGTGCATGCCTCCGGTCCCTATGCAACGCCGAACTATCGCGCCGAAGGCCGCGCCATCCACACAAACGGCCCGATCTCCGGCGCCTTCCGCGGCTTCGGCGTGCCGCAGGCGACGATCATGCAGGAGACGCTCTATGACGAGCTGGCCGAAAAGCTTGGGCTGGATCGGCTCGACTTTCGATTGAAAAACTGCGTTCGTAACGGCTCCGAAACGGTTACTGGCCAGAGGCTGGAATCGGGCGTCGGTATCGCCGAGTGCCTTGAAGCGCTGCGGCCGCATTGGATGCGCGCCCTTCTCGATGCCGAGTTGTTCAACGCCGGCAGCAGCACAAAAAAACGCGGCGTCGGTGTCGCCTCTTGCTGGTATGGCTGCGGCAACACCTCGCTACCCAATCCGTCGACCATCAGGGTCGGCATCTCCGCCTCCGGCGATGTCGTCCTGCATCAGGGTGCGGTTGACATCGGGCAAGGCTCGAACACGGTCATTGCCCAGATCTGCGCCGACGCGCTCGGCCTGCCGCTGGAAAAATTCCGGCTGAAAAGCGCCGACACAGCGATCACGCCGGACGCCGGCAAGACGTCCGCTTCGCGCCAGACCTTCGTGACCGGCAAGGCCGCCGAAAAGGCCGGCCGCGCCTTGCGCGAGACGATGCTGCGCTTTGCCAACGTGTCGGAGAAGGCGGTGATCGCTCTGGACGGCGCAAGCCTGGTCATCCGCGAAGGCGAAGCGACCCGGCATATCGATTTATCAACGCTGAAGGCCGATGCCGATGGCTTCGTTTTCCGCGCCGAGGAAAGCTACGACCCGCCGACATTGCCGCTCGACGCCAAGGGCCAGGGCAAGCCTTACGCGGTCTACGGCTACGGCGCACAGATCGCCGAACTGGAAGTCGACCTCAAGCTCGGTACGGTGAAGCTGATCAAAATCACCGCCGCGCATGATGTCGGCAAGGCGATCAATCCGCTGCTCGCCGAAGGCCAGATCGAGGGCGGCATCGCGCAAGGCATCGGCATGGCGCTGATGGAGGAATACATCCCCGGCGGCACCGAGAATCTGCACGACTATCTCATCCCGACCATTGGCGACGTACCGCCGATCGAGACCATCCTGATCGAAGTTCCGGATCCGGAAGGACCCTTTGGCGCCAAGGGTCTGGGCGAACACGTGCTGATCCCGACGGCGCCCGCGATCCTCAATGCCATCCGTCATGCCACCGGTGTCCTGGTCACCAAAATTCCGGCGACGCCGAGCCGCATCCGCGCGGCGATACGGGACAAGGAGGCACGCCGATGAGCGAGCTGGCCGAACGCTTCGAAACGCATGATCCCGGCGAGAAGCAGGTGGCGGAGAAGATCCGCTGCGATGCCTGCCCAGTGATGTGCTACATATCAGACGGCCGTACCGGCGCCTGTGATCGCTACGGCAATGTCGGCGGCAGGATCGTGCGGATGGATCCGCTCACCATCCTCGACCACGCGACCGAGACCGGTGGCGCGGTCGTACCGTTTGTCGCCGAGGGCGAAGAATGGGACGGCGAACTGGTCAACACCGGCCGCCGCTTCGTCACCGCGATCGGCGCCGGCACCACCTACCCCGACTACAAGCCGGCCCCTTTCATCGTCAGCCAGCAGGTCGAAGGCGTCGATCTCGTCACCGTGGTCACCGAGGGCATCTTCTCCTACTGCGGCGTCAAGGTGAAGATCGATACCGACCGTCATATCGGCCCCGAAACGGCGACGGTGCGCGCCGGAGGCGAAGCGATCGGCCATGTCACGACAGGCGAATACGGTTCGCAGATGCTGTCGCTCGGCGGCGTGCATCATCTGACCGGCGGCTCGAAAGCCGAAGGCCGCGCCACCTGCGATGCGCTGCTTAATCTATGCAACCGCAAGCCGGTCGAACTTGCTATCGATGGCGGTGCCACGGTGATCGTCGAAGCCGGCAAGCCGCCGGTCATCGACGGCAAGCTCGAACACCGCATGCGCGTCGGCTGCGGCTCTGCCACGATCGGCATGTTCGCCACCCAATGGCGCGGCCTGGTCGACGAGGTGGTGGTGGTCGACGACCACATCACCGGCGTCGTCTCCGAGCATCAGGCAGGCAAGGTGCTCGGCTGGCAGGAGACGGGGATAAAAATTATCGGCCGCCGTTCGACCCCGGGCCGCTATTTCAAGGTGTCCGAGCCCGGCCTCGGCTGGGGCGGCACCAGCATTTCCGACCCGCTGTCGATCCTAGGCGAATGGAATGCGAAGAAGGGCGCGCGGCCGGGCCTGTCACTGCTGATGGTCTCGACCACCGGCGAGCAGTTCGCCTATTACGAGCTCGACGACGAGTTGAAGCCGGTGCAGAAACCTTTCCCGGAGCGGCTGCAGAAGTCTGTCGGCCTGATCGAGGACAATTGCGAGCCGGCGCTGTGCACCGTGCTTTTCGTCGGCGGAGCCGGCGGCTCGCTGCGCGCCGGCGTCACTGAGAACCCGGTCAATCTGACCCGCTCGGTGCAGGGCCTGACGACTTATGTGACCGTTGGCGGCGCGCCGGTCTATGTCTGGCCGGGCGGCGGCATCACGCTGATGGTCGACGTCACCCGCGTGCCGGAAAACGCCTTCGGCTATGTGCCGACACCGGCGCTGGTCGCGCCGATCGAGTTCACCCTGCGCCGCGACGACTATGTCAGGCTCGGCGGCTACGAAGCCGAGATCCGCAGCGTCGATGAGATTCTCGCCAAAGGCGGCGAATATCTCAATCCGCGCCGCGGCACGGCTGCGACGGCCAGCAATCCGTGGCCGCCGCTGGCGCAGTTGCGGCGCGCAGCGGGCAACGGGGTCAAGTGATGAACGGCCCGCAGGCGCATTGGCTTGAGGACGGCAGGCGGCTGCATCTCAATCATGGCCCGATCGACCTGATCATTGAGGCATTTGGCGACGCGAGCGAATGCCGCGCCGCCTATGGCCAGGCGGTGGCGCGGTTTCAAACAATCCTGTCGGAACTCGTCGAAGAGCTGCCAGAACTGCGCCGGCCAGCCTCCTTGCGGACACGTGCTTTCGCTGGCCCGACGGCGCGGCGCATGGAAGCGGCGGTCAATCCGCTGGCGGAACAATTCATCACACCCATGGCCGCCGTCGCCGGTTCGGTAGCCGACGAAATGCTTGGCGCGCTGCTGGCCGGGCGCCGGCTCGATCGCGCCTACGTCAACAATGGCGGCGACAGCGCGATCCATCTCGGCAACGGCCGGTCGATCACCCTTGCCATTGCCGGGACAGGCCATGGTTTGGCAGACCGCATCACGATCCACGCCGAAGACGGGATCCGCGGCGTCGCGACGAGCGGCTGGCGCGGCCGTTCCTTTTCGCTCGGCATCGCCGACGCCGTCACCGTGCTGGCGCGGACGGGTGCTGAAGCCGATGCCGCCGCGACCCTGATCGCCAACGCCGTCGACCTGCCCGGTCATCCTGCCGTCGAGCGCGTGCCGGCGCGCGCTCTGGCGCCCGACAGCGACCTTGGCGATCGCCGGGTCACCCAGGGCGTCGGCGTGCTTTCATCAGGCGAAATAGCCGCGGCGCTGGACAGCGGACTCGCCGTCGCCGAAGAGTTTCGGGGACACGGCCTGATTTCCGCCTCAGCGCTGTTCCTTGCCGGTCAGGCACGGATCGCCGGTCCCATGGCGCTCACTGCCCCCAGTGAGAAATCAAGGAAGGAAATTGCCCATGTCTGAGTTTGCGATCCGCAAGGTTGCGGTGCTGAGCGAAGAGATATTTCACGAGGGCGGGCCGGTGGCGAAGGTGCCGCGCCGCCGTGCCGCCGCCATGGCGGTGGTGAAGAACCCGTTCGCCGGCCGCTACGTGGAGGATCTGCAGAGCGCCATGGACGATCTGAAGCCGCTCGGGCTGCTGCTTTCCGACAAGCTGATCGCCGCGTTGGGCGGCGACGTGAAGCAGATCGACGGCTACGGCAAGGGCGCCATCGTCGGTATCGCGGGGGAGCTGGAGCATGGTGCGCTGTGGCATGTGCCTGGCGGCTATGCGATGCGTGAACGGCTCGGTGACGCCAAGGCGATCGTGCCATCGGCAAAGAAGGTCGGCGCCTTCGGCTCGCGGCTCGACGTGCCGCTCGGCCATATCAACGCCGCCTATGTGCGCAGCCATTTCGATGCCATGGAGGTCGGCATCAGCGACGGGCCTCGTCCCGACGAGATACTGTTCTGCCTCGCCATGACCTGCGGCCCGCGCGTGCACGACCGCATGGGCGGCCTTGCGGCAAAAGACATCAAGGCTTGGGACGGACTGCGGTGAGCGCCGAGGACGTCAAGCTCAAGCTGGTCGAGGCCGAGGAGCCAGACGAAAACGATTACCGCTTGCAGGAGCAGGTCGGCTTCATCCTGCGCAAGGCGCACCAGCGCCATGTCTCGATCTTCGCCGCGCACATCGCCGACCTGACACCGCCGCAGTTCGCCGCCCTGGCCAAATTGCACGATGTCGGCGAGACCTCGCAGAACCAGCTTGGCAGCCTGATCGCCATGGATGCGGCGACGGTGAAAGGCGTCATCGACCGGCTCAAGGCGCGGGGCCTGGTCGAGCTTTCCAAGCATGAGGTCGACAAAAGGCGCCTGCTGGTCAGTCTGACTGCTGAGGGCCGCAATGCCGTCGAGCGGCTGATCCCGATCGCCCGCGACATCACGGAGGAAACGCTGGCGCCGCTTTCCGCCAAGGAGGCCGCCATTTTCATGAAGCTTTTGGCCAAGCTGGCGTGAACAGGCCTTGGTCAGCGCTGCCCCTCACCTGCCTGCCGGCATCCTCTCCCCGTGGAACGGGGAGAGGTACTCGTCATCGACGACTTCGTCTCAGACCCCATTCTCCTTCAGGATCTGGGCGGCATTTTCCTTGGTGATCTTCTGCATCGGAAGCGTGATGGTGTTTTCTCGCCGTTCAGGAACTTGATCGCCTTGCCGCAGCCCTTCGGCACCCGGCGTCACGTAGGCGAACGTCACCGTTGGCATGAGCTGCACGCCCTCGATCAGGGGCTGTCGACGCCGAAAAACTTGATGTCTTGCTCGCGACCGGCGTCCTTGGCGGCAAGGTAAGCGCCGTAGCTTGTGACCGTCGACGAGGGCTCCTCGTTGGCGCTCCGGCCATCTCCCCCACTTTGGGGGTGTTTGGACTGGGCGATCGGCAGCGTGAGCACCGCGCCCAGTCACTCCCGCGACGTTGGCGACTGGCGAAAGCGTGAT
The DNA here is from genome assembly GCF_004023105.1 of Mesorhizobium sp. M5C.F.Ca.IN.020.32.2.1. NCBI lineage: Bacteria > Pseudomonadati > Pseudomonadota > Alphaproteobacteria > Hyphomicrobiales > Phyllobacteriaceae > Mesorhizobium > Mesorhizobium sp. M5C.F.Ca.IN.020.32.2.1. The sequence continues at coordinate 9,745 of NZ_RZSX01000135.1, forward strand.
GACGGCAAATTCCCAACCGGAGAGGTGTCCGGCAGGCCAGAGGGGGGCGCGAGGCATCGCTA
>NZ_RZSX01001360.1:0-1032 GCF_004023105.1 Mesorhizobium sp. M5C.F.Ca.IN.020.32.2.1
GATCTGGTCCGCTGGCGCTGGTCCATGTCGACGGCCACAGCGATTTCCGCCATCCGGGCAACTACGACATCAACGCTTCGCTCGGCTCGGTCGCCGGCATGGACCTTGCGCTCGCCACCGGACGTGGCGAGCCGTTGCTGACCGACTGGCCTGAAATCGCAAACCCCCTTGTTGCGGACGAACAGGTGATTCAGATCGGCGAACGCGAGAACCGCGACCCCGACTTCGCCTGGCCTGACATCAATTCGACCGCGATGACGCTGATCGACGTCTTTGCCGTGCGAGAGCTTGGCGCGGCAAAGGTCCTGGAAAAGACCTGGACAACGCTGGCGCGAACCGGCTGGCCCTATTGGGTGCATTTCGACGTCGATGCGCTCGATCAGACGGTGATGCCGGCGGTGGATTCACCAGGCAGTCCCGGCATCGATCCCGACGATCTCGTCGCCATTCTCGCGGCGCTGGTAGCGGTTCCGCGCTGCACCGGAATGGATATGACCATTTTCGATCCTGACCTCGATCCGACCGGAGAGCTGGCCGTGCTGCTGGTTTCGCTGCTTGGCCAGATCTATGCGTCGCGATAATCGTTAGCTTCGCGCCACCGGCATCACCGTGACCTGAGTAATGCCGGAGCGGCGCACCACCGTGCACACCGTCTCGCGGCCGATGCGCTCGGCGTCGAGCAGGCGCACCAGATCGTCGACGCCGGTGACCGGGCGTCCGTCGATGGCGGCGATGATGTCGCCTTCCCTGAGCCCGGCCTTGGCCGCCGGGCTGTTCGCCTCGATGCTGCGCAGGCGCACCGCCGTGCTGCTCGACACTTGCGACAGAAGGGCGGCGCGGCGCGGCAGGTTTGTCGTATCGGCCGAGACACCGATGAAGGCGCGGCGGACGCGGCCGAAGCGGATGATCTCCGAAATGACGAAATTGGCGGTGTTGGAGGCAACCGCGAAGGCAATGCCTTGCGCGCCGTGGATCATGGCGGTGTTGACGCCGATGACCTCGGCCGCCGACGGCACCAGCGGGCCGCCGGGA
>NZ_RZSX01001361.1:0-1031 GCF_004023105.1 Mesorhizobium sp. M5C.F.Ca.IN.020.32.2.1
CCTCCCATTCATTGATCCAGGAGAACTGATGCCGGCGCCAGTGCTCGTTCTGGCGGATCGTGGTGCGGACCGATGTCGATTGCAGGCGCGTCAGGGCGCCTTTGAGCAGCTTGTAGTCGCGCTGGCCCGTCGCCCGGCCGATTGTCGTGAGCATCTGGTATGGCGTGAAGCGTAGGAAACGGGATGTCTTGAGGCCCTGGTTTTCGGCTTCGACGATCTGGCTCGCTGCCCAGATCAGCACGTCGGCGTCCCAGATGGTCGCCATGCCGTGCTGAGGCGTGGCAAACACTTCCACCTTGACCTCACCGGCCTCGTAAAGGATCGGCGCCGCCCGTTTCATCTTGGCAAGCGAGAAGAACGGTCTCTCCATGAGATCGCGCTGGTCGCGCGGGGAAGCATCGCCAGTCGCGACGATGAAAGGATCGAGCTTCTCTCGCTCGGCGGATGCTGAAAAACCGCGCGCCATCTCGGAGCCTCTCAGCGCGCCGTGCGGCCGGCGCCGCCCGTCGCTTGCGGCTCGTGCCGCTTGGCCGGCAGCACAGAGCCGCGCGGGTCGGAGGTGGAGGTGACGGCGCCACGGTTGGCCCACGCTTGCAGGTCCTCGAGCGCGTAGACGACCCGGCCGCCGAGCTTGCGATAGGCGGGGCCGGTCCCGTAGGTGCGGTGCTTCTCAAGTGTGCGGCCGGAGAGACCGAGGAAACGTGCCGCTTCGGGTGTGCGCAGGTAGCGCGGCGGCAAGCCGGCGAGCGGATCGGGCATGGTCGGGCCTCCGTGGGTTCGATCAAACCGCCGGTGACGACCGGCGTGCGAAGACCACGGTGGCGAAGATGTCGAACGAGGAGGGATGAGGAAGTTTCGGGGGCAAAATTCCTCACCCCCAGCCGCGGGATTTCGAGGCTATTCCTTGTGGCGATGACGCAGAAGCTGACGATAACCGCCCGCGATCATGGCGTGTCCGCCTTTGACGAGGCCGATGACACTCGCCCGCAACGCAGAGGTTTTCCAAGACTCGGCCGCGACTCGGTCCGGGC
>NZ_RZSX01001362.1:0-1031 GCF_004023105.1 Mesorhizobium sp. M5C.F.Ca.IN.020.32.2.1
TGGTTATTTCTGCCGTACGCCGCGCAGGCAAGCCGTCGCGGACCGAGATCGCCGCAACCACCGGCCTCAGCCATTCGACCATCTCGGCGATCTCTTCCGACCTGATCCAGGAACGCATCCTGGCCGAGAGCAAGGCGAGTGAGACCGTTTCGCTGAAACGTGGCCGGCCGCAGGTTGGCCTCAGCCTCAATCCTGAAGCCGCTGCGGTATTGGCCGTCGTGTTGTCGCTGAATTCCCTGTCGGTCGCTGTCATCGACTATGCCGGACAAGTGGTCGCCGAGGAACAGCGCCGGCTGGACTCGCTGATCATGTCGCGCGACGAGCTGATCGATGAATGTGTCGCCATCGTCCGGCGCCGGCTCGAAGACCCCGGCCTCGACGTCCAAAGCGTCGCCCGCATCGCGCTGGCGATCCAGGGTATTACCGATTCCCATGCGCGCGCCATGTTGTGGTCGCCGATCACGCCGCAGACGAACATCGCCTTCGCCGACATTCTGGAACGCGAGTTCGGCATCCCGGCCATCATGGAGAACGACTGCAACATGATGGCCGTGGCGCTGCGCCGGCGCGACCCGGATCGCCACCGCGACGATTTCATCGCCATCCTGCTCTCGCATGGCATCGGTATGGGACTGGTGCTGAAGGGCGAGCTGTTCACCGGCACCCATTCCTCAGGCGGCGAATTCGGCCACATGATTCATCGGCCGGGCGGCGCGCTTTGCCGCTGCGGGCGGCGCGGTTGCGTCGAGGCTTATGCCGGCAACTACGCTATCTGGCGCAACGCAAGGCAATTGAGCGAGAACGCCGAGCCGGTCGCCGATGTCAGCGACGCCGAGATGCGGGCACTGGCGGCTCGGGCGCGCGAGACGGACGGACCGGAGCGCGAAGCCTACCGCAAGGCCGGCGAGGCGCTCGGCTTCGGGCTCGGCAGCCTGTTCGCGCTGATCGATCCGGCGCCGGTCGCCATGGTCGGTGCCAGCGCTGCCGCCTTCGACCTGATCGAGCCGGCCCTGCGCGAGGCCATCGCCCAG
>NZ_RZSX01001363.1:0-1030 GCF_004023105.1 Mesorhizobium sp. M5C.F.Ca.IN.020.32.2.1
GAATTGCGACGTCTCCTCGCCCGAGGAGACGTATGCGTCGCGCGACATCGCGCCCGGCGAGGAAATGACCTGCAACTACAATCATTTCTTCGAAGCCGGCTTCGATTTCCTCGGCGACCGCTGACGCGCCGCCATCCCGTTCGGTTTTCGCGTCAGCTCGAAGGCTGCTTGCGCGCCGGATAGCCATTGGGATGCGGCGGTATGGCCTTCAGATAGGCTGATATCGCCGCCCGGTCCTCGGGCGTCAGTTGGGCCATGTTTCTCTGCACGTCGACCATGGCGCCACCGACGGTGTCGAAATCCGGCGTGAAGCCGGTCTCGAGAAAGTTGGCGATGTCAGCCTCCAACCAGTCACTAAGCCCGCCTTCACCCGAAGTAATGTTCGGCACGATGCCGCTGCCTTCGGCAGCAGTGGCTCCGGCCAGCCACTCGCTCTTCCTGGTGCCGCCAGCAAAATCACGCGGCGTGTGGCATTCGCCGCAATGGCCCGGCCCTTCGACCAGGTAGCGGCCGGCCATCACCGGATCCGGCGTGCCCTCGGGGAAGGAAACCACCGGCTGGTCACTCAAATAGAGACGTTTCCACAGCCCGATAGCGCGACGGATGTTGAACGGGAGTCCCAGCGAATTGGCCGGCGCCTTGCCGGCGACCGCCGGAAGCGTTCTCATGAAGGCATGGAGATCGGCAATGTCGGCCGGCTTCATGCGCGCGTAGGATGCATAAGGAAACGCCGGATAGAAATGCTCGCCGCTCGGCGACACTCCCTTCATCATGGCGTTGGCGAGGTCTTCGACCGACCAGGCGCCGATACCGTCCTTGGCATCCTGCGAAATGTTCGGTGGCACGAAGGTGCCGAACGGCGTCTTGAGTTCGAGACCGCCTGCAAGTTGAAGGCGGGCATCGCCTTGTGAACCTGGCTTCGCATGGCACGATGTGCAGCCTCCGGCATAAAAAATGCGCTTGCCCCTGGCGGCATCGCCGGGGCCGAGCCGCGCCAGGGTCTCAGTGTCGAGCCTGACCGGCGCCGACA
>NZ_RZSX01001364.1:0-1028 GCF_004023105.1 Mesorhizobium sp. M5C.F.Ca.IN.020.32.2.1
GCTCGACACCGACCGGGCCGCGCGCATGCATTTTGCCGGTAGCGATGCCGATCTCGGCGCCCATGCCGAATTCGCCGCCATCGGCGAATTGGGTCGAGGCATTGTGCAGAAGGATCGCCGAATCGATCTCATTGAAGAAACGTTCGACCGCGTCGGCATCCTCGGCGACGATCGCCTCGGTGTGGTGCGATGAAAAATTCTCGATATGGTCGATCGCGCCGACAACGCCGTCGACCAGTTTTACCGCGATGATAGAATCGAGATATTCGGTCACCCAGTCGGCGTCGCTCGCCGGTTTGGCGTCAGCAAAAACTTTCAGCACCTCGGCGTCGGCATGGATTTCGCACCCTGCCGCGCGCAACGCGTCGAGGATCGGCACCAGATGGGTGGAGGCAACAGCGCGGTCGACCAGCAGCGTCTCGGCAGCGCCGCAGACGCCGGTGCGCCGCATCTTGGCGTTGACCGCAATCCTGACCGCCATCTCGAGCTTGGCCGAGCGGTCGATGTAGAGATGACAGATGCCTTCGAGATGAGCGAAGACCGGCACCCGCGCCTCGTTCTGGACGCGTTCGACCAGGTTCTTGCCGCCGCGCGGAATGATGACGTCGATATTGCCGGAAAGCCCCTTCAGCATCTCGCCGACGGCGGCACGGTCGGCGGTCGGCACCAGCTGGATGGCATCCTCCGGCAGCTTGGCCGCCTTCAGCCCTTCGACCAGGCAGGCATGGATAGCCGCCGAGGAGTTGAGCGAGTCCGAGCCGCCGCGCAGGATCACCGGATTGCCGGCCTTGAGGCACAGCGCGCCGGCATCGGCCGTCACGTTCGGCCGGCTCTCGTAGATAACGCCGACCACGCCGAGCGGCGTGCGCACGCGCTCAATATGCAGGCCGTTCGGCCGGTCCCATTCGGCAATGACATCGCCGACCGGATCGCGCAATTCGGCGATTTCGCGGATCCCGGCGGCCATGGTGCGGATGCGCGCCGGGTCGAGCTTCAGCCGGTCCATTGACGCCGCCGACAGCCCGGAC
>NZ_RZSX01001365.1:0-1027 GCF_004023105.1 Mesorhizobium sp. M5C.F.Ca.IN.020.32.2.1
TTCGTGACCCAGCGAACGGATCAGCCGATAGAGACCATAGCCGGTCGGGCCGGCCTCGTAGCAGAAATGGACTCGATCGAACCTGTTGGCGATCCGCTGGATAACTCGGCGCATGCTCTCATCCGAGGCGTCGACCTCGCCGAAGAAGCGAACTTCTCCCTCCCGGCCGGCATCCGCAATCGCGATGGCGTTCCTAAGCTTTGCGACATGATTCCGACAAATGCTTCCCTATAATCTGACACGGCTCGTCCTCCTGTGATGAGGATCGGCTCGGCCCGCCGAGCAACCCTCGGACGCGCAGTGTAGGGCGAGCCACCTCACCGGCAGAAGCGGACATACGTTACCCTATATCGATGCTTTGATCGGGGTGATCGGCCACGCCGACCGAGCTGAGCCGCTGAAGGATTATTGCCTGGGACTTCTGATGCCGATGGAGCGCAAGAGCGTGGAACCGTTGGCGGCCGTCACGGCACCGTCGCGGGTAGCGGCCAAGCATCAGTCTCTGCTGCATTTCGTGGGACAGGCGCCGTGGTCGGGCGCGGCCTTGCTGGCGCGGGTTCGCGACTGGGTTCTTCCACGGATCGAGCAGCGTGGACCGATCCGGGCATGGATCGTCGACGACACCGGCTTTCCCAAGAAGGGCAAGCACTCGGTGGGCGTGGCGCGCCAGTATTGCGGCCAGTTGGGCAAGCAGGACAACTGTCAGATTGCGGTTAGCCTGTCGATCGCAAATGACGCAGCCTCGCTTCCGATCGCCTACGAACTGTATCTCCCGCACAGCTGGGCGGAGGATCCGGAACAACGTAAGAAGGCCAAGATTCCGGCGGAGATCACGTTCCGGACCATGCCGCAGATCGCGCTCGAGCAGATCAGGACGGCCAAGGCCGAGGGCGTCGCGCCCGGCGTGGTTTTGGCCGACGCCGGATATGGCGCCGACGGCGGTTTCCGCGCGGGCCTGTCCGAGCTCGGTCTGACCTATGTTGTCGGCGTTCAGCCCACCCTCAGCGTCTGGCGCCCAGGCGAGAGC
>NZ_RZSX01001366.1:0-1020 GCF_004023105.1 Mesorhizobium sp. M5C.F.Ca.IN.020.32.2.1
GTTCATCGTCATCGGCTACGAACCTGGCAACAGTTACGGCGGGCTGGGAAGCGTACTGCTGGCGAATGTCGAGGACGGAAATCTGGTCTTCGCCGGCGGCGTTGGTACAGGCTTCAATGCACGCACCGGCGCCGACATGATGCGCCGGCTCAAGGCCGCTGAAGCCGAGAAATCGCCTATCCCGGGTCTCAAAGTGAAAGGTGCAGTCTGGACGCGGCCAGAGATTGTCGTCGACGTGGAATACCGCGGCTGGACCGAAGAGCACCAGCTTCGGCATCCGTCATTCAAGGGAATTCGCGAAGACCGATCGGTTGACGAGTTCCTATGAGGAAGAGGCCTGCGCGATTGAGAGCGCGACCTATATTCCCGTCTTCTCGGTGCTCGAAGCAATACCAAACCGGTCTCCTTGCCCCGAGAATAGCCCCAGCCGCCCCATTTCGTGCTGCCGGACCGTGCGCACTAGTGTTCGTAGATTCCCGCCGGCTTGCGGTCGACTAGCGGTTTGGCGAGCGGATCGTCTGACATGCCCCACCTCAGGCCAAGTTGATTGCCGCCAACCGAGCCTCCATTCCATCCGGTCACCACTCATAGACCGGATGAGCAATGGGGAACACGCGCAGGAATCGGCCCAGATGGTTCGTGCGGAATGTTCGCCCATAAAACTCATAGGATAGCGGGTTTTACCGCGTTGACTAGAATTGGCAACAATGCGACTCTCCGCCTCCAACATGGAGAGGGTGCGTATGGAGCCGATTGGCGGTCTGATCAAACGAAGAAGGGAGGCGATGGGCCTATCCCAACAGGCTCTGGCGGATCAGATCGACGTCAGCAAATCCTATCTGAGTCGGATCGAAAGCGGCGAACGCTCCTTAACGGACGACCAGGCCAATTTGTTGGGCCAGATGCTCGGCGCCCCGCCTGAACTGCTTTTGCTGGAAAGCGGCCGCCTGCCCGCTGATGTCCAGGGCGCCATCGCGGCCGACGCGGCCGGCGTGACCACGGCATTGCGCGGACGCACCG
>NZ_RZSX01001367.1:0-1019 GCF_004023105.1 Mesorhizobium sp. M5C.F.Ca.IN.020.32.2.1
GGGGACGACCTTGCCGTCAACAGCGACGTTCTTGGCGAGTGCCTTGAAAATCTGTTCCTTGGTCAGATCAACGACAGTCCCCGCCTTCGAGTTGGCCAGTACGATGCCGTCGAAGCCGACCTTGATCTCGACCGGCGTCACGCCGTTTGCCTTGCAGGTCTTAAGCTCGCTGTCCTTGATGGCGCGCGAGGCATTGGTGAAGTCGGCGGTATTCTCGCCGACGCCCTGGCAAAACAGCTTCATGCCGCCCCCGGTGCCAGTCGACTCGACGACCGGGGTCTTGATCTTTCCGCTCTGGCCGAGCTTTTCAGCGACAGCCGTCGTGAAGGGGAACACTGTGGACGAACCGACGATTTGAATCTGGTCGCGCGCGGCGGCATAACCAGCCGACGCGGCGAGCGCAAGCGCCGCGGCCGACGCCGTAAGGAGGAAATTTTTCATGTGGCCTGCTCCTGTTCGGAAAATGGTCTCTCGGCGCCATTCCTTCGGCGCCCGCTGAGGCCAATAGCCCCCGATTATTACAGTCACATGACAGTTTGATGTCAGCCCGGTAACCGCCGCACAGCCATGTCGAAAAGGAACGGACGCGGGTCTCGCCGGCACAGCCGCGGTTTGCCGCTGGAATCAGCAGCTTGCACGATTTGCGGCCGGCATTTGCCCTCGACAGGCGAAAATAAATTGGCGCCGAAAAAGAAAATCCGGGCGGGAGCGCGTTGCATGCGGCCAAGGAGGTCATGGCCGCGCCATCGCCGAAACAGGTCCGTTGGGGTAAATCTGACCCTGTTTCTTGCCGGCGGTCGCTGCTCCCGCCCGTAACTGGAGGAGCGGAACTCGAATGCGCTTATTGTCCCAACCGGACGCACGCTTTGATATGGTGCGATCGCACCATAGTCTTGTCCGCAATGCCTCGCCGAATCGGCTGAACTCTACAGACTGAGGTGGCTATCCCGCGTTGCACTGGATTTCTCAGTCCGCGCCGACCTTTCGAGCAAGACGCCCTGGGGCTGATGGGCTTGGGC
>NZ_RZSX01001368.1:0-1015 GCF_004023105.1 Mesorhizobium sp. M5C.F.Ca.IN.020.32.2.1
CGTTCAAACTGGCCTTCGCCTCCGGCACCGGGGCGACGGACGCCTTCCTGTTCGCCTGTGAGCGGATCAAGGCGCCGAAAGTAGACCGCACCGCGTTGCAGATCCACCCCAATGGCGCAACCGGCATCATCGAAGTCGTGGCGGTCAGCAACGAGCCACCCAAACAGCACCGATTGATTTCGATCGCGACGCGCAGTCCGGCGACCGGACAGGGGAGCAGCACTGCGTTTGGCCTGCCGAACGCAACCTTGGCCCTGCTTGACCCGGTCGCTTTCGAGACGCGCTTCGGCATACCTGCCGGCGCGCCATCGGAACTCCGCTTTGCGGGGATCGTCTTTTCGGTTCGTTTCGCTGACACGGTCGCCAAGCTGCTTGCAGCCAGTTCCGTCAAACACGAAATACGCGGCGATGATATTGTCGTCCGGCCGGCATCCGGGCAGGGTGCGGCCTTCATTTTCCGGGAGAAAGCATGAGCAAGCCAAATTCGTCCGTAACCGTCGGCAACGTCGTCCTCGGCAACACCGCGCCGCTGTCGCTGATTGCCGGCCCGTGCCAGCTTGAATCGCGCCAGCACGCCTTCGACATGGCTGGCGCACTGAAGGAGCTGAGCGGGAAGCTAGGGCTGGGCCTCGTCTACAAGACCAGTTACGACAAGGCCAACCGCACCTCGCTTGGCGGCACGCGCGGCGCCGGGCTCGACGCGGCGCTGCCCGTCTTCGACGATTTGCGCAAGGCGTTTTCGCTGCCGATCCTGACCGATATCCACACCGAGGAACAGTGCGCGCTTGTGGCGCCGCACGTCGATATCCTGCAGATCCCGGCTTTCCTCAGCCGCCAGACCGATCTGCTGATCGCGGCGGCAAGAACCGGCAAGGTCGTCAACGTGAAGAAGGGCCAGTTCCTCGCACCGTGGGACATGAAGAACGTTGTCGCCAAGATCACCGGTTCCGGAAACGCCAACGTGCTGGTCACCGAGCGCGGCGTGTCTTTCGGCTACAACACGCTGGTGTCCGAT
>NZ_RZSX01001369.1:0-1013 GCF_004023105.1 Mesorhizobium sp. M5C.F.Ca.IN.020.32.2.1
CTGCACCGGGATCAGCACGAGGTCGGCGGCAAGGAGTGCCGAGCGCATAAGCCCGGCGACGCGCGGCGGGCCGTCGATGACGACGTGGTCGGCGCCCCGCGCCAGTTCCGGCGCTTCCCGGTGCAGCGTGTCGCGTGCGAGGCCGACGACGCCGAACAGGCGTGGCTCGCCGCCACGACTGCGCTGCTGCGACCAGTCGAGAGCCGAGCCCTGCGGGTCGGCATCGATCAGGGTGACGCGGTTGCCGCGGCGGGCCCATTCGCCGGCGAGATGCAGAGCCAGCGTCGTCTTGCCGACGCCGCCCTTCTGGTTGAGGAGCGCGATGATCATGACGTCTCTCCCACGTCGCTGTCGGGGAGGCGTCGGGCCGCAGCGAGAGTACGCGCCTCGGTGGCTCCCGAACCGCGAAAGAGCCTGGTCGGGTCAGAGCAGGGAGATGGCTGGCTTTTGGCGGCGCCGTTTCCGGGCTTCTTGTTGTGGCCGTGCTTTTCCACACTGGCCGTGGCAAAAAAAGAGTTAGATTCTCTATTGTTAGATAGGTTAGGGGCAGGAATCGCGTTTTGTGGCCAGAGCGTTAGCTGCTCGCGCTGCGTGCGGAATCCCGATAGGTGTGCGTGGGAAGTCCCGATATCGGCTGCGTGCGAAGTCCCGCGTGTTTCCACAGTACCATCCACAGGCCCTCGAAGCCGTCGATCGGGGACGATCCGCAGCCGTTCGCGGCCGGCCTCGCGTTCGACTTGAAGCCGGTAGCCGGGCAGCGGCTGGCGCGCGGCGATACGGCGAAGCTGCAGCGCGAAGTCGGAGGCGCGCACGAGGCTGCCGGACTTTTCGTGAAGGTGGGGGACCTCGAAGACCCAACCGGCCGGCTGGCGGCCGGCATGCTTGCGGGCGACGCGGTAGAGCCAACGCTCGATGCCGCCGGTCAGCCGAAAATAGGCCGGATCGATGGCGAGCACGAGCGAGCGGTCGATGACGCCGCGATAGAACCAGTCGGGCAGGACGAACTCCATGCC
>NZ_RZSX01000136.1:0-9803 GCF_004023105.1 Mesorhizobium sp. M5C.F.Ca.IN.020.32.2.1
TATTGGAAGCGCCTTTCCGGTCACTTCGTGCGGGTAACCGTCAAGGTTTACCTGCTAATCGGTCGTCGATGTGCAGCCTGACTGGAACGAGCGTTCCCAGCGGCAACGCGCCTGGCTCCCGCCAGCCGACGCTGTGGCCCTGATCGATGAACCCCAACTGGTCAGTCTCGTGAGATCGAGGGCTCAGGCTCCTGTGCCCCGGACCAGCGGTCAGCTACATCTATCGGCAAAGTCCAGCGAATACCGCATCTGGCCAACCCTGCCGCGATTTACGCTAACGTCGGAAGATGGCGCAGAGCACGGGCCCATTTTCCGACAATCCTGGCGTCGTCTTGCGGTGCAGAGTATCTCCGCCTTGTCCGGTATGGGGACCCGGTGACCGGACTCGAGGTACTGACGAATGAAGCCGATACCGATCTCGTCATCGCAGGCACGAACGGACGAAGCGGCTTGATGCATGCCCTTTTGGGTAGCGCAGCCTCGCGCATTCTGAATGATGTTCCCTGCGATGTACTCGTCGTGCCGATCCGTGCGCGTTGACACTCGACTGCGTCGCGACGCTTCAGCTTCTCGCCCTGGCATCTCGCTACTGCGGACGGCCCCCCGCGGGCGTTAACGCCTGAACCTCCGCGGCCGATGCACGCAAGCTGGCCGCCGGTCGACGGACGGTGCCAACCAATAGGACGGAGCTAGTCGCATGGAAGTTTTGTGACGGCTGCGGGCCTGGGGTCCAGCGAGCGGATTGCTCGCGTGGCAAAATTCGATGTCGGCGGCGTCAGCTCGCGGGGAGGGCAGCCATGTTGGCTGCTTACATTGCTTGGCCCGCAACTTGCGTGTGGCCAGACCATCACAATAAGAGAGCGGGCGTCGACATAGTCCAGCTTGGGGCCGAGCTTGACTTTTCGTCATTGCCATCCCACGTTCATAACATGTTGACCGACCGCCTTTACTTTTCTCCTTACGCGGGTGTGCCCCATCGCGGGCACCTGACCCCCGGCCAGGTCGCGTCGCGCCCTGGTCGCGGGGCATAGGCCACTTTCCCTGACGCAGGGATTAGCCGCAGAGCGACATAATCCAAGACAACGATCAAGGCTGCGGGCACGCCGTGCCCGGCAGCAGCATGAAACCAGTAGGAGGCCTAGATGGCTCCCGAGAGTAAGAGACAGCGCAAGCCGGCGATCACAATGACGCGCTCCGACCGCGAGCGGCTGTGGCTGCTGGCGGAATCTTATGCGATGAGGGCCCCCGATGTCGCGGACGTACTCATGGCAGAGTTGGAACGCGCGCGCGTGGTCGAAGACGCACGCATCCCGGCCGATGTCGTTCGCATGGGATCCACCCTTCGCTTCACCAGCGACCTGGGAGAAGACCGGCGCGCGACACTGGTATTTCCGGGCGAGGCCGACATCGCCGAGGGCAAGATCTCGATCCTCACACCGATCGGCGCGGCGCTTATCGGCCTTTCCGCGGGACAGTCGATCGACTGGACTGCGCGTGATGGCCGGATCCACCGTCTGACAGTCGAGACAGTGGAGGCACCGGGTACAATCGCAAGTCCTGTTGCGCCCGCCGAACTGAGGACGGCGCCGTGATACAAGTCCTGGCCCCTTGCCGCCTTTCGCTCTTCGGAGGCTGTCTCATCGCAGGGTCGTAGCCCCTGTGCCGCCGTGCGCGGCCAGGGGATCCTCCATTTCGTTTAAATGCAACCGCTCCCGGGGCGGAGCGATGGAGAACTGCGATGCCAACAGAAACCTGTATTCTCACCACCAAGGATTTGACCATCCTCGAGGTCATGCGCGAACGCTGCCTCGGCCGGGACGATGCGCTGGCGCCGATCCTGAAGAGAAAGATCGAGAGCGCCCTGGTGGTTTTCCGCGATGACGTTCGCGTCAACGTCGCGACGCTCAGCAGCCGCGTTGCGTTCAGGGTTGACGGGCGCGAACCCGATACGCGTATTCTCTCGCACGACCGGATGAACGGGTCAGCCGGCCTGTTCCTGCCGATCACCACGCCGAGGGGGCTGGCCCTCCTTGGACTTGCCGAGGGCGAGGACTTCTTCCTGACAGACCACGAAGGGCGGGAAGAGCGTGTCGTGCTGGAGAAGGTGCACTATCAGCCGGAAGCCGCACGGCGCGAGAGGGAAGCCTTGTCGAGCCCTTCCGCTCCCGCGCAGCGCAAGCCATCGCTGAAGCTGGTTCGCGGCGCGCTCTACAACGAGCCGCGCCTCGTGCCCGCCGGGTCAGACGATTTCGACGGCCGGGACCCTCGGCTGCATGAGGCCGGTGCACGAGCGAGGGTGGAGGCCGGTTCTTTTGAAAGCGAATGCCGGCACCAAAAGGACTGCATCGGGAGGAATGGATACTTGTCAGTTTGAGGCTGGAATGCTCTCATATCCGGACTTGCCCCCTGTCGTCATATCTGCAGGCGACCGAAATCGTCTGCAGGCGATTGCCCAGTCCTTCCTGGAACAGTCCCACCCCCTGGCAGCACCGATCCTGCAGAACTCCAGCGTGCGGAATTGCGCGATCCTGAGGCAATCTCGGCAGACACAGTTTCGCTCGACCGCTTCGTCACTTACAGGACGGTAGGCTCCTACAAGGCAGGACGCGGGCTCCTGATCCATCCGGATGACAGAATGTGGCCTCCCGCTGAGATATCAGTGGCCACGCCTCTCGGGATCACCTTTGGTTCCCACTTTCACATGAGGCCGAGAGACAAGCCTGCCATCCTGTGAACCAATGGTTTCCTGTTTGAAGGCGTACGCACTTACCGGATCCCTCGTGGCGTCGCGGGTTCGTCGTCGCCGCAACCGCAATCAAACCCAGGAGAGCTGGCGGATGGCGATGGCGAATCGTACCCTCATGCGCGCGGGCAGGCACGGCTTCGGACGATACCTGCTCGCATTGCCGCTTTTGGCTTTCAGTCATCCTGTGTGCAACGCGAGTTCATGAGCGGCGCGCAGGCGGTTGGGGCATGTGGCTCAGCCGCACTCTGCCTGATGAGGCGGAGCGCATCATCGCGATGAGTCGCCAGGAGAGCCGACAGAGCCTCGCCCGTGAGTTCGGCGCGACCGACATTGTCTCGGAACGCGGCGAGGAGGGGGTGGCGCGCGTCAAGGATCTCACCAAAGGCGTCGGGGCGGATTCGGTGCTGGAATGCGTCGGCACATTGGAATCGTTTGATCAGGCGCTGGCCAGCTCGCGCCCCGGCGGCACAATCGGCTATGTCGGCGTTCCGCATGGCGTCCGCTTCGACGGCCAGCAGTTGTTCTTCGGACAGAAACGCATGCTCGGTGGGCCGGCGCCGGTTCGCCGTTTCCTCCCCGATCTGATGGACCGCGTGCTCAAGGGCAGAATCAAGCCCGGCAAGGTCTTTGATCTCGAGCTGCCGCTGAACGACGTCGCAGCAGGCTACCGTGCCATGGACGAGCGGCGGGCGATCAAGTTGTTGATTCGGGTCTGATGCTGCAGCCGACAGAGCCGGCAGCAAGGACTAAGGGTGCCGCGTCCGCTGCTCACACTTCCCCTTGCCGCAGCGCGTCGACAATCACCTTGAACGCCGGCAGGTTCTGCCTGCGGCTTGGATAGTAGATGTAGTAGCCTGGAAACTTCAGGCACCAGTCGTCAAGCACCTGGACGAGCTTGCCGGACGCGATGTGCCGCTTCACAAGATCCTCAGGCAGAAACGCGATGCCGTATCCGTTGAGAGCCGCATCCACCATGGCGTAGGAGGCATTGAAGGTGAGCTGCCCGTCGACGCGGACACGCAGCTCTTGCCCGTCCTTCTCGAACTCCCAGGCATAGAGCCCGCCGCTACGGGTCTGGCGCATGTTCATGCAGTTGTGCGCGATCAACTCTTGAGGATGCTGGGGCGCGGGATGCGCGGCGAAATAATCGGGCGAGGCCACAGCGACCATGCGCCAGTCAGGACCGATGCGGACCGCAATCATGTCCTTCTCGACGCTTTCCCCCAATCGGACGCCGGCGTCGAATCCGTCTTCGACGATGTTGCGTAGCCCGTTGTCGATGCTGAGCTCCAGCTTGATATCGGGATAGGCGGCGAGCACAGGCCTGAGCTTCGGCCAGACGACGATTTCAAACGCGTGATCCGAAACCGTCAGCCTGATGGTCCCGGCGGGCTTGTCGCGGAATTCCATGAGCGCGGCGATCTCGGTCTCGATCTCCGCGATACGCGGCGACAGAGACTGCCGCAGGCGCTCGCCGGCCTCGGTCGTTGCCACGCTGCGGGTCGTGCGCGTGAGCAGCCGAATACCCATCCGCGTCTCCAGCCGCTTGATCGTGTGGCTGAGAGTGGATTGCGTGATGCCGAGCTTTGCCGCCGCACGCGTGAAGCTTTTCTCCTCGGCCACGGCCAGGAACCACAAGAGATCTTTGAAGTCTTCCTTGGCCATGTCGCCGTCCACTGATCAGATGAAGATTTATGCCTCTGGTCGATAGACACAAGTGAATTATGCGGTCTAATCGAGGCGATCCTGGGCACCTACTCTTCGGGTTCGAAGAGCCAACAGCCAGTCGCGTTGGCTTTCTGCGAATACGAGGAGAAGGCCATGGAACTGACCGTCAACGGCACGGCACATCAGGTCGACGTCGAACCGGACACGCCGCTGCTCTGGGTGCTGCGCGACGAATTGGGCATGACCGGCACGAAATATGGCTGCGGCGTGGCGCAATGCGGCGCATGCACCGTGCTGATCGACGGGCAGACCACGCGCTCCTGCGTGACAACGGTGGATAGCGTGGCGGGCATGGCGATCACGACGATCGAGGCGATCGAGCAGGATGCCGAGGGCCAGAAGGTCGTCGAGGCTTGGGTCGCCAACCAGGTGCCGCAATGCGGCTACTGCCAGTCCGGCCAAGTCATGGCCGCGACGGCTCTCCTCAAGCAGACTCCACAGCCGACCGACGACGACATCGCGGGCGCGATGGTGAACCTGTGCCGCTGCGGAACCTACAACGCGATCTCGGCTGCCGTCCGGCAGGCCGCACAGGCTTGAAGAGGGGAACGATGAACGACATGACTCTCTTCCGCGACCGCCTGTCCACGGGGGGCGAAGACGGGCCGCTCAATGTCTCGCGGCGCGGCTTCCTGGGTGGCGCAGCGGCGCTCGTTCTTTCGGTGACTGTGTGCCGGTCGGACGTGCCAGGGCGCAGGCCGCTGCTGCCGTCGCGCCCGGCACGCGCGTCAACGCCTTTTTGGAAATTCGCCCCGATAGCACCGTCCTGTTCCGCAGCGCTTTCATCGAAGGTGGGCAAGGCATCTTCACCGCCATGGCGCAAATCGTCGGCGAAGAGCTGGATGTTGATCCTGCGAACTTTACGGTGGAAGGCGCCCCTCCCGGTCCCGACTATCTTTTGACTGGCGGCGGCCGTTTCACGGGCGGCAGCATGTCGGTGCGCATGAGCTACGAGACCATGCGCAAGCTCGGCGCATCGGCGCGTCAGATGCTGATGCAGGCGGCGGCGACGCAGTTCGGCGTGCCGGTGTCGGAGTTGTCGACGGAACCCGGCCGTGTCGTGCATTCAGCATCCGGCCGGACGATCCCTTACGGCGAGATAGCGGATGCGGCCGCCTATCTGCCTGTGCCGGCCGATGTCGTGCTCCGCAACCCTGCAGACTTCCGCTGGATCGGAAAGCCGGTCGCAAGGTTGGACGCGCGCGACAAATCCACGGGCCGCGCGCACTACGCGATCGACCTCAAGGTGGACGGCATGCTGCATGCCGCCGTCCAGCACAGCCCGCGCCTTGGTGGCGAACCGAGCGCGCTGGCGAATGAGAGCGAAGTCCACGCCATGCCGGGCGTGCATTCCGTTCACCGGTTGCCCGGCGCGGTAGCGATTCTGGCCGACAGCTGGTGGCGGGCGCGCCGGGCCGTCGAAGCCCTCCAGGTGACCTGGGCGGAGCCTGCGGCCGGAACGCCTCGCGCAATGCCGGCTGATTTCTCCTCCGAGGCCCACAAGGAGATGCTGAAGTCGACACCGGGCGACGGCATCGCCTTCGAGCAGGAAGGCGACGCCGCGGGCGCCCTTGCCGGCGCAACGCGCATCGTCGAGGCGACTTACGACGCGCCTTATCTGGTGCATGGCCAGCTGGAGCCGCCGTCGGCGATCGCGCGCTGGAACGACGACAGCACGCTGGAGCTGTGGATCCCCAACCAGGCGCCGGA
The DNA here is from genome assembly GCF_004023105.1 of Mesorhizobium sp. M5C.F.Ca.IN.020.32.2.1. Lineage (NCBI taxonomy): Bacteria > Pseudomonadati > Pseudomonadota > Alphaproteobacteria > Hyphomicrobiales > Phyllobacteriaceae > Mesorhizobium > Mesorhizobium sp. M5C.F.Ca.IN.020.32.2.1. Next base: position 6,185 of record NZ_RZSX01000136.1, read on the forward strand.
GATGTTTCAGACCGAAGCCGCGAAGGTCGCGGACATCGAGCCGGACAAGGTCATCATCCATTCGCCGATTTTGGGCGGCTTCTTCGGCCGGCACTTCCTCTACCAGTCGGCCAATCCATTTCCGCAGGCAATCTTGCTTGCCAAGGCGGCGGGGCAACCCGTCAAGCTCGTCTGGAGCCGCGAAGAGGAATTCCTGCGCGACACGCTGCGGCCGATGACTGCGGCTCGCTTTCGTGCGGGTCTCGACGCTGCCGGTTTGCCGGTTGCGCTGGATGCGGTTGCGGTGGGCGAAGGTCCGATCGGTCGCTGGTTCGGCCGCCAGCCGGACAAGGTCGACAGTTCGGCAGTCGAGGGCATTGCGGGAAAGGTCTATGCGATCCCAAACCGGCGGGTCGGCCAGATCCACGTCGATGATCCGGCGATCATCGGCTTCTGGCGCTCGGTCGGCCACTCGATGAACGACTTCTTCTACGAGACCTTCTTCGACGAGATGGCCGATGCAGGCCGGCAGGACCCCTACGAACTGCGGCTGCGGCTTCTGGCTGACAGCCCGCGGCACAGCAATCTCCTGCAGGCAGTCGCCGAGCTGTCCGGCGGGTGGAAGCGCGGTCCCTTCACTGCGGAGGATAGAACACGGCGCGCAAGGGGCGTCGCCATGGCCTCGCCTTTCGGCAGCGAGGTCGCGACGATCGCCGAAGTGTCGCTCAGAGATGGTGGGGTCGTGGTTCACGACGTCTGGGTGGCGATCGATCCAGGCAGCATCGTCAATCCGGCAATCATCGAGGCGCAGGTGAACTCGGCAGTCGCCCTAGGCCTGTCCTCGGCTCTACTTGAGGAAGCTATCTATGTCGATGGCATGCCTCAGGCGCGCAATTTTGACGGCTATCCAATCCTGTCGCCCGATCGCATGCCGCGCGTGCATGTTCGCATCGTAGAGAGCGGAGCGCCGATGGGCGGGATTGGCGAGCCCGGCCTGCCGGGCGTGCCGCCGGCAGTGGTCAATGCCGCTTCGGTGCTCACGGGTCAGCGCATCCGCAGCCTGCCACTCTCGAAGCTCGACTTGAAGGGAGTGGAAGGATGAGGAATGCCGTCCTCGCCGCCGTGGCGCTGGTCGCACTGTCCTGGGCAACGCACGAATCTGTTGCCCAGGAAGCGGACGCCGCTGCAGGAGAGCGCCTGTTCCGGCAGCGCTGCGGCGCCTGCCACCAAATCGCGACGACACGTAACGGTGCCGGGCCTCATTTGCAGGGTATGGTCGGTCGCGCCGCCGGCAGCATCGAGGGGTTCAACTACTCGCCGGCCCTACGCGACTCCGGCATCACTTGGACAGCCGACACGCTGGAGTCCTATCTCACCAATCCGACCGCGATGGTGCCGGGCACCCGCATGGTCCAGCGCTTCAACAACGCAGTTGAGCGGCGCACCATCATCGAACTCCTGAGTAGCCGGTAACGCGGCGCCAAGCCTGCCTCGCGCCATGCTGCCGGATACGTCGGGCGCGGTGCGTTTGCGGATTGTCGGACGACGTGGACAACTGGACGCGAACGGTACACGGAGGGGTGCTGCCGATCGCGTAGGTCACAGGAGGAGACAACCGACAGACTTGGCGCGGATACAGAACTGCCGGTTCATTTGCGGCGGCGGCAGCTGGATTCATCGTCTGAACCAACGCGCTTCGCTGCCGTTCAGGAGGGGGTGCCTAGGCACTGCCCCGGTATGATCGTCCAGTTTTCGACCGGCGGGCGCGGTCGTGATCCTGCCGCGCGTGGCTCGGCACTTTATCTGAAGCCGGACATGGCCTCGCTCTCGACCGGTTCGGTCAACTTCCCATCCATGGTCTACGAGAACCATCCCGCCCTGATCGGTGATCTCGCAACCGCGATGAACGCAAATGGCGTGCTGCCCGAGATCGAGATCTTCAACCTGTCGCACCTTCACACTGCCAGGCGGCTGGCCGACGGGGGACTTATAGGTGAGCGCCCGCACATCCAGTTTGTCATGGGCGTGCAAAACGCACTGCCTGCGGAGGAGAGATTCCTCGACGTGCTCCTCAGGAAGCAAAATTCCTGTTCCACAATCTACCTGGACGGCGGCCGGAATAGGCCGCAACCAAACGATTGTGATGAACTGGGCGTTGGCACGCGGAGCAGACGCAGTGCGTACCGGATTTAAGGATAATATCAAAATCACCAAGGAACGCCTGGCGCGCAGCAACGCGGAGCTCGTCGAACTCGCGGCGGCCTCAGTCGAGAGGCTTGGCCGGCGTGTGGCCACCGTCAACGAGGCGCGCCAAACGCTTGGTCTGGCGTTAGGACCGTAATCCTGGCTGCAACTTCGCGCCGCTTTGAATTACGGTGACAGTGCACCATTTTCTTTTCCTCACCTGCCGCGTTTGCCCGATTTCACGGCTTTTCCGGTTTGCTCGGCAATCCGGCCAGAAGTGGTTCGCTGCCCACCGGCCGCACAGATGCCGACATCGGCAGCGCGGCGATGCAAGTCGAGCCATGCGTTCAATCTACACACAGCGACAGCCGAGCAAACATGGCAAAAAGTGCACTATCACCGTAATGCTAATGCACCGTAATGCCGTAATGGCAACTCACCCCAGCCAATACCTCGGCCCCGGCCCCTTGCGACCTGCCATATCGGCAGGGTTCGCAAGGCTACAGCGGTCGATCGACAGGCAGCCGCAACCGATGCACTCGGTAAGCCCGGACCTCAGACGCTGCAACTCAGCGATGCGCTGGTCGATGCGCTTGGTCCACCGGCCCGACAAACGCGACCAATCCCGACGTGACGGGACGCGATCGGCTGGCAACTTGGCGAGCTCGGCGCCAATCTCCTCAAGCGTCTGCCCAATTCGCTGCGCGAAGACGATGAAGGCGATCCGGCGCAGCACCGAGCGCGAATAGCGCCTATGCCCCGAGCCGGCCCGCTCGGAAGCGATCAGCCCGCGCTCCTCGTAGAAACGCAATGCCGATGAGGCGACGCCGCTGCGCCGCGACACGTCAGTGATGGTCAGCATGGATTCCATGCGTGAAAGAAAGCACAATTCCCGCTTGACTTCAAGTTAACTTGAACTTGTAGCAACGGGTAGTGCAGATTGAAGGAGCACCGGCAATGCAGACAAATATCGAGCGTCAGGGACTTCGCGTGGCGGTCACGGGCGGCACGTCCGGCCTCGGACTGGCGCTTGTGCGGCAGCTTGCCGAGCAGGGTGCGTCCATCGCCTTCGTCGCCCGCACCACCGCGGACGTCGAACGCATCGCCGACGAGACCGGCGCGCACGGGATTGTCGGCGACGTCGGCAAGAAGGAAGACATCTACCCGATCGCGTTGCAGGTCACCGTCAGCCTCGGCGGGCTCGACGTCCTGATCAACAATGCGTCGAGCCTTGGACCTGTTCCTCTGGCGCTCCTTGCCGATACCGAGTGCGAGGAGTTGGAAAAAGCGCTCGCGGTCAATCTCGTCGGCGCGTTCCGGCTGACGAAAGCCCTGTTCGGTGCGCTTGCCGCGTCCGCACGCGAGGGCCGTGGCGCGCTGGTAATCAACATCTCCAGCGACGCGGCGGTGAACGCCTATCCCGGCTGGGGCGCGTATGGCGCGAGCAAGGCTGCTC
>NZ_RZSX01001370.1:0-1012 GCF_004023105.1 Mesorhizobium sp. M5C.F.Ca.IN.020.32.2.1
CTGCCACCCGCGCCAGCCGCGGGATGGCCTGCCAATTGGCGGCGACGAAGATCAGGACGGCCGCACCAAAAAGCAGCGCCGCAATCATCGCCAGGATCGAGCCGAAGCTCAGTGATTTGCGCTCATTGGCCTCGACGTCGCGCGTCAGCGCGTCGGCCGTCGAGGCATCGATCAAGCCAACCTGCAGCCATCGCGCGATATCGGTCCTGACGCGTGACGAATACCTCGCCATGCCTTTCTCCCCCAGCTTGGTCTTTTTTCAGCCGATCCGGCCAAGCCGTTGACGCTACGGCATTTTCCGATTCGGGTTAATCTGTGTCGAAGACGTGATTTGGCGGTGATGGTGCATTGCACAATTTGCATTGCTGCTATGCACCAATAGCGGTTTTAAATCGATATGACCCCACCTATCTTCAGGTCGTACACAAAGACGGAATGATCCGAAAGAAAGACGAAACGAGAAATACCATGAACCTGATCCGCAATTACCGCAACTGGCGCCGCTACCGGGACACCGTTTCCGAGCTGAGCCGCCTGAGCAACCGCGAACTGACCGACCTCGGCATCAGCCGCAGCGACATCCACTACGTCGCCCGCAAGGCGGTCTAATCCTCTTCGGACCGCAAATGGTCCGAACCAGTTTGACTTGAAAAGAGAACGACAATGAACCTGATCCGCAACTATCGTAACTGGCGCGTTTATCGCTCGACGGTTACCGAGCTGGGTCGCCTTTCGAACCGCCAGCTGCATGACCTCGGCATCGTCCGCGAAGAGATCAAGAGCATCGCCCGCAAGGCGATCTAGTCAAGGAATTTCGCCAGGGTTGACCTCCTCCCCAACCCTGACGAATACGGTCAGCCTTCACCTCCTCCCGAGGGTTTGACCACAAAAACGGCGCCCGCCGCACCCTCCTCCCGCGGCGGGCGTTGTTTCCCCAAGGCGAAACACATTTCGTCTCAGGGCGAAACGAATTTCGTCCCCAGGGGTTTCGCCCCCTTCATCAGGCGAAAGG
>NZ_RZSX01001371.1:0-1010 GCF_004023105.1 Mesorhizobium sp. M5C.F.Ca.IN.020.32.2.1
CCGGCATGCTGTGCGATGCCTTTCCCGACATGGACCGCTGCACCGTCATGCTGCATCTGAAAGTGCTGGAGGAAGCCGACCTGGTCGTCGCGCGGCGCGAGGGGCGCGAACGCTGGAATCATCTCAATGCGCTGCCGATCAAGCAGATCCACGATCGCTGGATCAGCCAGTACGCCACGCATGCGATCAGCATTCTCGACCGGCTGAAATCCGATCTGGACGGGTGAATGGCCGCAGGAATGCAGCTGGCGGACGGTGTTGCGCACCACCGTTACGGCGCGGCTGGACGAATTGAGCCGATTTATCTATAAGCCGGCCATTCCGAGATAGAGCGCCGTACGTCCATCCGGACGCACCAGGAACGTTCTGAAATTATGAATTCGAGCATTTTGGCAAAAGGCGAGGTCTCGCTGCAGGATGCTCTGCCAAGAAGACGACAGGGGTGCCATGGCTGGCCATTCACAGTTCAAGAACATCATGCACCGCAAGGGCCGCCAGGACGCGGTGCGGTCGAAAATGTTTTCCAAGCTGGCGCGCGAAATAACCGTCGCCGCCAAGAGCGGCACGCCGGATCCGTCGATGAACCCGCGCCTGCGTCTTGCCGTGCAGAACGCCAAAGCGGTGTCGATGCCGAAGGACAACATCCAGCGAGCCATTAACAAGGCGTCGATGGGCGACGCCGAGACTTACGAAGCCGTGCGCTACGAAGGTTACGGGCCGGGTGGCGTTGCGCTGATCGTCGAGGCGCTGACCGACAACCGCAACCGCTCGGCGTCGAATGTGCGCGCCGCCTTCACCAAGGCCGGTGGGGCGATGGGCGAAACCGGCTCGGTGTCGTTCATGTGGGACCGTGTCGGCGAGATCTTCTATCCGGCGTCAGTCGGCAGTGCCGAGAAGGTCATGGACGAGGAGATCGAAGCCGGTGGCGACGACGTCCAGTCGGACGAGGAAGGGCACACGATCTATTGCGCCTTCGAGAACCTCGGCGAAGTGTCAAAGGCGCTGGAAGG
>NZ_RZSX01001372.1:0-1005 GCF_004023105.1 Mesorhizobium sp. M5C.F.Ca.IN.020.32.2.1
GTACTGGGAGACCAGTGGCCAAAGCGTCATTCTCGCTGCAGCGCAGAAGACCAGCGACATCTCGCTTCCGGTCGCGATCACGGTGTTTCCGGGAGAGGTCTATCGCGCGCCGGAGACATGGGCCCGCCGCGCCTATCGGAATCTGATCTACTTCAACGAAGTCGACAAGGGCGGGCACTTCGCGGCCTGGGAGCAGCCCGAACTCTTCGCTGCAGAGCTGCGCGCCGCCTTCAGGCAACTGCGCCAATCCATCTGAAATGTGCAGTGCGCTCTGCGCCAGCGTCAAACCAAGGAGAATGTCATGGACAGAACAGCACCAACCCGACGAGATGTTCTTGCCACTTCAGTAGCCGCAGGCGCCATTAGCCTGTTGCCCGGGCACCTTGCTTCGGCGGCCGCAGATCACTCCATCCGGCCCTTCACCGTGCAGGTGCCGCAAGCCGTGGTCGATGACCTCCGCCGGCGCATCGCGGCGACACGCTGGCCCACAAAGGAGCTCGTCGGGGATCGGTCGCAGGGCATACAGCTCGGGACAATCCAAGAACTCGCCCGCTACTGGGCGACCGACTACGACTTCGGTCGGCTAGAGACACGACTGAACGCACTACCGCAGTTCACGACCGAGATCGACGGCGTGAAGATCCACTTCATCCACGTCAAATCGCGGCATGAGAACGCGTTGCCGCTGATCATGACGCATGGCTGGCCCGGCTCGGTCATTGAGCTGCTGGAGACAGTCGGCCCGCTGACCGACCCGACCGCTCACGGCGGCGCCCCCGACGAAGCCTTCCATCTGGTGCTGCCGTCCTTGCCCGGCTACGGCTTCTCCGGCGAGCCGGCCGAGCTCGGCTGGGAGTCGGGCCGCATCGCACGCGCGTGGGCGCAGCTGATGGATCGCCTCGGCTACACGCGCTACGTCGCCCAGGGAGGCGACGTAGGCGCGGACGTCACGGACTGGATGGGCCGCCAGGCGCCCAAGGGGCTGGTCGGCATCCACGTCAACTT
>NZ_RZSX01001373.1:0-1005 GCF_004023105.1 Mesorhizobium sp. M5C.F.Ca.IN.020.32.2.1
CATCTCCAGTGCGTTGAGCACCGAGGCATAGTCCTCGGGGTCAGTGACGATGGCGACATAGGCGTGGTTCTTGGCCGAGGCGCGGATCATCGCCGGGCCGCCTATGTCGATGTTCTCGACGATCGAGGCGTAAGCCGCGCCGGAGCGGCGGACATCCTCGAAGGGATAGAGATTGGAGACGACGAGATCGATCGGCTCAATGCCATGATCGCGCATCGCCGCGGCGTGTTCGGGATCGTCGCGCACGCCGAGCAGCGCGCCGTGCACGGACGGATGCAGCGTCTTGACGCGGCCGTCCATGATCTCGGGAAAGCCGGTAAGGTCGGAGACGTCGCGAACGGCCATGCCCGCCTCGGCGATCGCCTTTGCCGTGCCGCCGGTGGAGACCAGCTCGACGCCGGCCGCGGCCAGAGCCCTGGCGAAATCGATGAGCCCGGTCTTGTCGAAGACGGAGAGCAGCGCGCGGCGAACGGGAACGAGGTCAGGCGCGGGAATGTTCTTGGCGGCGACGGCCATGGGCTGGCGGCCTTTCACGGCTGGTTGGGAAAGTGTCCGCGCGCCGTAGCACATGGCGACCGGAAATCAAGCCGTTAGAGCGACGTGCGTTCACTTGGACGCACAGAGTACGCTCTAACACTTTTCGGCCTACACATCGTACTTTCCGAAAATCGTTCCAATTTTCAGGCCGATGCGTTACAGCATCCTTTGCTCCAGGCCTGGATCATTCGCTCCGCTGCCACCTGCAGTCTCAGCTTTTTGCAGGATGACCGGCGATGGCCGTTCGCGTCAGTTGCCAATGGACTTCGGAAACCTCCGATGCCTTGAAGGCCAGCACGATCTGCCGGCTGCGGCGCGGGCCGCCAAGACCGGCGAAATAAATCGATTCCTCGACCTCGGGGGCTACCTCGGTGCAGGTGAACACCCATGTGTCGGCCTGTTCGGCGGTCAGCACCAGGCGGCAGTGCTCGTCCGCCTGGTGCTGACCGCCGAACAGGCCGACACATG
>NZ_RZSX01001374.1:0-1005 GCF_004023105.1 Mesorhizobium sp. M5C.F.Ca.IN.020.32.2.1
GCGCATCCTTGGCCGAGGTTCCCGACCAGACGACGAACTGGAACGCCTGGAAATAGCATTCGCAGGCTTCCAGAGCCGACGACAACAGCACCTCGACCTGCTGGCTCGACGGCTCGACCCCGCCGGCGAGCAGCAGTGACTGGCGGAACATGATCGCGCCTTCCTGTTCCCAGAGGTCGAAATGGCCGAACAGCATCTGCTCGTTGATCAGCGAAAGCAGCCGCATCACTTCGAGCGCGCGCGCCTCCGGCACCTTGATGTCGAAAGCGCAAGCCAGATGCAGCGCCTCGAAATCCTCCATCCAGGAGAATGAGACGTGGTAGTCGGTCCAGCTTCCGGCAACCGAAATCGAAATCTCGTCATCGCCGGCCCGTTCGAAGGACCAGTCGTTGTTGTGGGCCACCTGCTCGATAACATCCACGGGATGGATTTCGCGCGAGAATTCGAGTTCGAGAAGTTCCATGAATGCTTCCTGTCGTTCCTTCGCATCGGCCCGAAAATCGGTTCGATTTTCGGAAAGCACGACGCGAACGTTCAAAGTTCTAGAGCGTACTTTGTGCGTCCAAGTGGACGCACGTCGCTCTAGTGAGCGCCACACGCTCCGCGGGGCACACGCAACGAACAATCCTGTCTAGAACTCGGACGGCCGGGACTTCGTCAACGCAAAGACTCCAGACCGGACCCCACCGCCCGGCGCATGACCCTGCTCCGAATCATGCAACAAATTCAGTCTATTGATCGGGAGTCGCGTGACCAGCCCAATTTTTCGCACTGCGTCATTCGCATGTGGAAAGCCGCTGTCACAAAGATTCACGCAATGCCGGTAAGCGATTCACGACAAAGCGCTTTTTGCGATTGTGCTTTGTGGAAAAGTTTAACGATTATTTTTTTGATCTGGGCTTTGCCGCAGCCGCAGGTGCGGCCTGTCCGGTCAATTCGGCGAGCTTCGCCTCGAGCGCCTCGATGCGCGCAGCGAGACGGGTGTTTTCCTCCCTGGCCTTCGCC
>NZ_RZSX01001375.1:0-1004 GCF_004023105.1 Mesorhizobium sp. M5C.F.Ca.IN.020.32.2.1
GACTGCCGAGAGTCTAAATTCCTATCCGATCGACAAAGGGATCAGCAATCATCAGGTTAAGCTCGGGTTGCGCTACGACCTCTGGTAGGAGCTGCGCGGGAGACAATCAAGACCGCGGATCTTCGGGTCCGCCCTCGTTTTGGAGGCCCACGACATTCTCATCACAGGTGATCAATATCCTGCCAGCGACAAAAACTTTCCCCTTGACGCCTGACGCCTGAACGCATATCGCCATCCGTGGGCCACCCCTCCCCAACGAGGGGCCACTATCTGGAAGGATAGACCACAATGACGACGCGTACGAAGCCCGGACTCCGTCCGGCAAATCCCAATTTTTCCTCAGGTCCCTGTGCAAAACGTCCCGGCTGGTCGGTCGAGGCGCTAACCAATGCTGCGCTCGGACGCTCGCACCGCGCCAAGATCGGCAAGTCCAAGCTCGAACAGGCGATCGAGCTGACGCGGGAAATTCTCCAGGTTCCGGCAGACTATCGCATCGGCATCGTGCCGGCGTCGGACACCGGCGCGGTCGAGATGGCGCTGTGGTCGCTGCTCGGCCAACGCGGCGTCGACATGGTCGCCTGGGAGAGTTTCGGTTCCGGCTGGGTCACCGATGTGGTCAAGCAGCTGAAGCTCGCTGACGTGCGCAGGATCGAGGCCGGCTACGGCGCGCTGCCGGATCTGACAAAAATCGACTTCGACCGCGATGTGGTCTTCACCTGGAACGGCACGACATCAGGCGTGCGTGTCCCGAACGGTGAGTTCATTCCGGTCAGCCGCAAGGGCCTGACCATCTGCGACGCCACGTCGGCGGCCTTTGCGCAAAAGCTCGATTTCCAGAAGCTCGATGTCGTCACCTTCTCCTGGCAGAAGGTGCTGGGCGGCGAAGGTGCGCACGGCATGCTGATCCTCAGCCCGCGCGCCGTCGAGCGGCTGGAAAGCTACAAGCCCGCCTGGCCGCTGCCGAAAATCTTTCGCCTCACCTCGGGCGGCAAGCTCATCGAAGG
>NZ_RZSX01001376.1:0-1003 GCF_004023105.1 Mesorhizobium sp. M5C.F.Ca.IN.020.32.2.1
CATTGAAGGCGCCACCATCGCTTCGAACTGCGATATCGGCCCGTACGCGCGGCTGCGGCCGGGCGCCGATCTCAAGCAAAAGGCCAAGGTTGGCAATTTCTGCGAGGTCAAGCAGGCGACTGTCGAGGAGGGGGCCAAGGTCAATCACCTGACCTATATCGGCGATGCCCGCGTCGGCGCCGGCGCCAACATCGGCGCCGGCACCATCACCTGCAACTACGACGGCTACTCGAAGTTCTTCACCGACATCGGCGAGGGCGCCTTTATCGGCTCGAATTCCTCGCTGGTGGCGCCTGTTACAATCGGCAAGGGCGGCTACATCGCTTCGGGCAGCGTGATCACCGAAAGTGTCCCGGACGATGCGCTGGCCTTTGGCCGCGCCCGCCAGAGGACGCTGGCCGGCAAGGGCAAGGAATTGCGCGAGCGTTTTGCTTCGGCCGCGGCGGTCCGGAAAAAAGCCTAGCGGCGACGACTGCATCATGTCTTTGACGGATTTCAGGAACCGGTGAGCGCGATAGGATGCCCGTACGGAGAAACTGAGCGATTGCGGTAACCGGATTGCAAGAGCGCCCTGTCATGGTGCATCTGTGCAAGACCGTTGCGGCTGATACGCGACGAAATGCAATGTGATTTTCGCGGCAGACCGGCCATCCCTAAATAGCGCCGGGTTTCTGCGGGGAACGGGGAAACGGCAATGTGCGGTATCGTAGGAATTGTTGGTCATTCGCCGGTCGCGCCGCTCATTGTCGACGCGTTGAAACGGTTGGAGTATCGCGGCTACGATTCGGCCGGCGTTGCCACTGTCGAGGACGGCCAGCTCGGACGCCGTCGCGCCGAAGGCAAGCTGGTCAATCTCGAGCGCCGGCTGAAGGACGAACCGCTCAATGGTATGATCGGCATCGGTCATACGCGCTGGGCAACGCATGGCGTGCCCAACGAGACCAACGCGCATCCGCATTTTTCCGACGGCGTCGCCATCGTCCACAACGGCATTATCGAGAAT
>NZ_RZSX01001377.1:0-1002 GCF_004023105.1 Mesorhizobium sp. M5C.F.Ca.IN.020.32.2.1
GACCAGCACCGTCTTGCCCGGTGCAGCCAGTGACTTGATGTAGTCCTTGTTAATGTCTTCCACGGACAAAGCCGGTGTTGCCATGACGCAACTAGCGAGTGCGGCGATGATGGTACGTTTCATTTTCTAGCCCTAACCATCCTGGTGACATTGGATTCCCCGCGAGAGGGGGGTTTAAGTATGGTGCAAAAACTTGTATCACTACACCAAATCGGTATCATGCAAGTACGAACTTAATCGGTTTTCGTTGCAATCTCAACACCGCAAGTTAGGCGGGGGACGATGATCAGAAGGGCTAGAATAGACGGTGCTTCGCGATTGGCTGTGATGGCGGGCGCTATAGGCTTGACTGCGGTCGGACCGCTAGCGTCTACGGCTCAGGAATCGCAGAAACAAGCCGCTTTTGTTACGAATATGCCAGCTTCGGCGTCGGTCAATGACGCTTCGATCAGCGCTATTTTCGCAAACCGGTGGGGTAAGGCAAGCGGCGAATTCGTGCTCGGTTCTGATGGTGTGGTCGCACCCGAAACGGAATCTTCCTCAGAGGCCGATCAAGATAACCCTATTGATAACGTAGGACTTGGTTATGCATCCGAAGGGGATGTCAGAAATATTACCGATATGGGTAAGTCAACGACTGGTGCGATTACCCATAATGGTGTTGCCGTCCCGGCAAGCACAAACACGGCAAACGTGCATGAATGTGGACCGTCCCCGCTAAGTCCCTCGGAAATCAAGAGCTTAGTCGTCGAAACGGCACGTCGACATAAGGTCGATGAAGTTTTCGCCACAGCCATTGCCTGGGCTGAAAGCGAATTTGACCAGACCCGCAATTCCGACAAGGGCGCACGCGGCCCAATGCAACTAATGCCCGGCACTGCAACACGCTTCGCTGTCGAAGACGTTTGCGATCCCGCGCAGAACATCGAAGGCGGCATGAAGTACCTGCGCGTGCTGCTCGACGAGTTTCAAAATCCCCTTCTGGTAGCGGCTGCCTACAAC
>NZ_RZSX01001378.1:0-1001 GCF_004023105.1 Mesorhizobium sp. M5C.F.Ca.IN.020.32.2.1
GTCTGAAAAATGGGGGAGGTCAGGGCACGGGCGTCAGTGCCAAGCGCCGATACGAAGTCCTGCATCGTCTACAAATGCAAGCGGGTGGACACAGACCGGCGTTTCCGCCGGCGGATCTTTCCGGACTAGCAACGTCGGGCCTCAGAATCCGAATGATACCTGCGCCGGCGGCGGCGGGCCGACACGCACGCCTTCCATCGCCAGCATCTTTTCCTTGGTGGTCGAGCCGCCCGGCGCAGAAAAACCGCCGATCTTGCCGCCGGCGGCAAGAATGCGGTGGCAAGGGATGACCAGCGGCACCGGGTTGGCGCCGAGCGCCGCACCCGTCTCACGCGCCAGCCCAGCATGGCCGGCGCGCTTGGCCAGTTCGCCATAGGTGGTGGTCTCGCCGAAGGCGAGCTTGCGCGCCGCGTCATAAATGGCGAGGCGGAAATCGTCGACGCCGGTGAGATCGACCGGCACACCGGAGAAATCGATGTCTTCGCCGGCTGCATAGGCCTGTATCGACCCGATCAGCTCGGTAACCCATTGCGGTTGGGCGCTCGAACCGGCGCTGCCGGCATGGCGCAGCAGCCGGCGTTCCACCGCGTCGCGGTTGCGTTGGGGCAGGCAAAGCCTCGTCAGTCCGGCCTCGCTCCAGGCGATCCCCATGAAGCCGATCACGGTTTCGAAGACCGCGTGGCCGGCGGTGGCCTGAGAGGTGCTTTCCATGATGTGCTCCTTCCGCAGAAACGGATGGGAATCCAGTACATATCGAGAACGAGATATCGCATTTTCAGGTTGCTGTTGCCACCCGAAAATCATTCGAAGTCCACAACAGGCTGCGGATTGCCGGGGGAAAGGCGCTAGTGTAAGGACTTTCTTAACAGACGAACCGGACCCGAGCGCGGCTTGCCAGCAAAAATCATTTTTCCCGCGATCGGCGTGATGCTCGCTGCGGCCGGTCTCAGCGGCTGCAGCTCGACCTCGCAGACGAAGGCCGTTCCTTCCCTGACTGAAAC
>NZ_RZSX01001379.1:0-998 GCF_004023105.1 Mesorhizobium sp. M5C.F.Ca.IN.020.32.2.1
GAACCAGACCGTGCTGACTGCGATGGTGATGTCCGTAGTCGTTGCCATGATCGGCGCGGAAGGCCTTGGCCTCGTGGTTCTCCAAGGTCTCGGACGTCTCGATGTCGGTCGCGCCGCCGTCGGCGGCATCGCCATCGTCCTGCTCGCCATGATGCTTGACCGGATCACCCAGCAGCTTGCCCAGCCGACCGACCGCAAGCGCAGGTCGGTGCTGCGCCACCTTTTCAATCTTTTCAAGGGCGAGCGATCGCACGAGGCCATCGCAACAACCGCAGCGAACCGCACGCATTCAGCGGAACCGCTCCGGCGGTAACCACCACCGGAATGACGACAGACACCGGCGGCTCGTTCCGCCGGACAGGAATTCACTCGCCTATGCCTTGCAGGGCCCGCGTTACAGCCAAACCTCGAACTCAGTGAAGTCCAAAGAAAAATCCAGAAGGAGAACATCGATGAAGCACAGCCTGAAAACCTTTTCCCTTTTTGTCACCGGCATGGTGCTGGCGGCCTCTCTAGGCCAAACTGCTTTCGCCGAAGACCTACCTGGGAGCGGCAAGATGGTGCGGTACGCCCAGTCCGACAGCCTAGGCGCCAATTATGTCGTTGCCCAGATCGGCATGGCGGCGATGAAGGAACTCGGTTACGACGTCAAGCTTAGCACGCTCAACACCACCTTGTTCTTCCAGGCGGCGGCCCAAGGCGATCTCGATATCGCGACCGATATAAACTTCCCGCAGCGCGAGCCGGGCTACAAGAAGGTCGAGGCGGAGGCGGAGATCGTCGGCGGTGGCCTAATTCAAGGCGGCGGCATCAATGGCTATCTGATCGACAAGAAAACCGCCGACGCAAACAACATCACCACGCTCGATCAGATGAAGGATGCGAAGATCGCAGCTCTTTTCGGCACGACCGGCAAAGCCGACCTCATCAATTGCGATCCGGGCTGGAGTTGCGGCGACGTCGTCGACTTCCAGCTTGAGAAATTCGGACTCAAGGGC
>NZ_RZSX01000137.1:0-9793 GCF_004023105.1 Mesorhizobium sp. M5C.F.Ca.IN.020.32.2.1
TGCCGCGACCGAGGATCTGCTGCCGATTGTGGCTGGCAACAGCGAGAGCGGCGACAAAGCCGATGTCGCGGTCGTCGATGACAATAGCCTGGAAAGAGAAGCCCTGGAGGGCGGAGGGCTGGAAGGTGCGGCCACCGATCCCGCGATGCCCCAGGTGCTCTTGTCTCAACGAGGCAGGCGGCAGCGGCCCGCCGATACCGTGTTTGCCGTGCTGCCGGCGGCAGCGGACGATCTGCTGATCGCTGCTGCCGCGCGGCTGGCGGCGGCTGGCTACCGGATTTCGGGCGAGGGCCGCCCCTTGTCCGATCGGCATGACGATTTCGCTTTCCATGACGACGACCTCTCCGACGAGGAGCCGGTCGACGACAGGACCGAGCGGCCGGCGCTTTCGCCGCGCGAGAGCGAAGTGCTGGCGCTGTTGGCCGAGGGCGCGCCCAACAAGGTGATCGCGCGGCGCTTGAACATTTCCGTGCACACGGCGAAGTTCCACGTCGCGGCGATCCTGATCAAGCTAGGTGCGGCCAACCGCACCGACGCAATCGCCATCGCCATGCGGCAAGGCCTAGTGCTGGTCTAACCTCCGAGCCTACGCAGCGTAATCAACATCCGGCGTGTTGGGCCTTGCGCGGCACGCGACCGCCGCGCAAGGATCACGCTTGTAATGTTGCAAGGGAGGCGCAAGACATGTCGCTCAAGGGAAAGACGCTGTTCATCTCCGGCGGGTCGCGCGGTATCGGGCTGGCGATCGCGCTGCGCGCTGCGAGCGACGGCGCCAATGTGACGATCGCGGCCAAGACCGCCGAGCCGCACCCGAAGCTGCCGGGTACGATCTACACGGCGGCTGAGGAGATCGAGCAGGCAGGCGGCAAGGCGCTGCCGATGTTGTGCGACATACGCGAGGAGGGGCAGGTGGCCGAGGCGGTCGCCCGGACCGTCGAAAAGTTCGGCGGCATCGACATCTGCATCAACAATGCCAGCGCGATCCAACTCACCGGCACGCTGGAAACCGATATGAAGCGCTACGATCTGATGCACCAGATCAACACCCGCGGCACGTTCCTGGTTTCCAAAATGTGCATTCCGCACCTGAAGTTGGCTGACAATCCTCACATCTTGAATCTGGCGCCGCCGCTCGACATGAAGGCCAAATGGTTCAAGAACCATGTCGCCTATACGATGGCCAAATTCGGCATGTCGATGTGCACGCTGGGCATGAGCGCGGAGTTCGCCAGGGACGGCATCGCCGTCAATTCGCTGTGGCCGATCTCGACGATCGATACGGCAGCGGTGCGCAATCTTCTGGGCGGGGCGACAGTAGCGGCGATGAGCCGTTCGTCCGATATCATGGCGGATGCCGCGCATGCGATCCTGCTCAGGCCGTCGCGCGAAGCGACCGGCAATTTCTACATCGACGAGGAGGTGCTGCGCGCCGAGGGCGTCAGCGATTTTTCGATCTATGCGCCTGATGCAACAGGCCCGCTTGCCGGCGATTTCTTCGTGCCCGACGAGGTGTTTGCGAATTCGGAAACCAACATCAAAAGTATCTACTGACGGCACCAGACGCCGTTCTCACTCCTCAGCCTTGCTGGCTTTGAGGCGACCGTGCAGAATTGTCTAGGCATCCGCTTCAGTTCAACACCGAAGCCGGAAACAAAAACCCCGCCGGCGAGGGGGTACCGGCGGGGCTCATGTGTCCCGCTGGAGTCGGGACAGGGCAGGGAAGCCCTGGTCAGAATCTGGGGTGGACGACCTCGCGATTCAATGCCTGGCTAAATCGCGACGTACATTCTCCTTCAACCTCGGCTCATCGCCGGAAATTGCCCATCCCGGTGAAACCGGGGTGGGCTACGTCTTCCCGCATAGATTCCAGAAACCGGGTCAGGTTTCTGGAATTGCGAGTTAATTCGCACTTGCTACCGGCGCCACCAGCGAGGTGATGCGGCGGATGGCGACGCGACGGTTCTCGCGCTCAGGCTCCGACGTGTCGACCTTGAGGTACTCCTCGCCATAGCCCTGTGTCGTCAGGTTCTCCGGCGGGATGTTGAAGGCATTGGTCAGGGCTTCGGCGACCGCTTCCGCGCGACGGTCGGACAGGGCGAGGTTCGCCTCCGGCCTGCCGACGGCATCGGTATGGCCTTCGATCAGGAAGGTTTCCGCCGGGTTCTTCTCAAGCAGCTTTTCCATGGCGCTGGCGACGCCTTCAAGTTTCTGCACCTCGGTCTCGGGGATCGAGGCTGAACCGAATTCGAAGTTCAGCGTGTCGAGGTCGATGCGGCGGGCGATGTCGCGCACACGGGCAGAGCGCTTGACCTCGTCGATCGAGTAGAGGCGCTGCACCCTCTCCACCGGCGGCTGTTCGAGGAAGGCATAGTAGTCGTCCGGATCCTCGACCTCTTCGGAATCCAGAATGTACTCCTCGCGCGGAATGTCGATCCGAATCGGCGGCAGGTCGTCACCCGGATCGCGCCAGTCGCCATCGTCCTCATAGTACCGCTCGTCGACATAGCTCAGCACGTATTCGCGCCCGTCGGGCGCGATGCGTGAACGCCGGATGACGTCGCCGTAGCGGTTGCGGATGGTGACGATCTGGATTCCGTTGTCACGCTCGACGATTTCCCGGGTGCGATCGCCCGACAGTTCCTCATAGTAGACGTTCCGAGCGCCACGGCGCATGCGCGGGGTATCGTCGCTTTCCACGATCGTCTGGTTGTTGAACTGGAGGATAACGCGGTCGCCGAGTTCCCTGACGACGTCGACCCCTTGCGGACGCGGACGGCGGCGAATGTCCTCGACGTCGGGCACACGCTCGACGCGTTTGCCCTTTTCCTCCGTCACCGGAACCATTCTCTCAAGCTTGATCGCCTGCTGGGCCGTCCTGTCGTCGGTGGGCGGCGGTCCCTGGTCGACCGGAGCCGGCTTCGGGGCTTCCGCCTGCTCGCCGTTCTGCTGGGTGGGCTGACCACCCGCGTCCTGGCCGCCCGTCTCTTGCGCGTTGTCCCTGCCGCCCTTGCGCTTGCGCTTGGCATCCTTCTGGCTGTCGAACACGGGAGCCGCGTTTGGATCGGACGCTTCGCCCTGGACCGGAGCTTCGCCTTGGGCCGGCGCAGCCTGCTCGCCATCGGCGGGCTGCTCATCGGGTGAGGGCTGCTCACCCGTTACAGGCTTCTTGCCACGTTCCTTAGCCTGATCCCGGGGCTTTTCGCCCTCAGCCGGAGCCGCTTCCCGGTCGGTTGGAAGCGGCTCGGCCTGCTCGCCGGCGGGCGTGTCCTGTGCGGCTGGCGCAGCCTCGATCTGCTGATCCTGGCCCCGCTTCTTGCGCGGCTTGACCTGCTCGTCGTCATTTGCAGGTGCGACCTTCTCGCCTTGCGCCGCCTGTCCGGCAGGCTCTTCGGCAGGTGCCGTTTCGATCTGCTGTTGGTCGCGCTTCTTCCTGCGCGGTTGTTGCTCTTCGGCCGGGGCGGCCTGTTCGGCCGGGGCTGCTTCGATCTGCTGTTGGTCGCGCTTTTTTCTGCGCGGTTGTTGCTCTTCGGCCGGGGCGGCCTGTTCGGCCGGGGCTGCTTCGATCTGTTGTTGGTCGCGCTTCTTCCTGCGCGGTTGTTGCTCTTCGGCCGGGGCTGCCTGTTCGGCCGGGGCTGCTTCGATCTGCTGCTGGTCGCGCTTCTTCCTGCGCGGTTTTTGCTCTTCGGCCGGGGCCGCCTGTTCGGCAGGGGCTGATTCGGTCTGCTGTTGCTGCTCGCGCTTCTTCCTGCGTTGATTGCCCTGCTCGTCGCCGGAAGGCGCGGCCTGCTCCGTGGGAGCCGATTCAGCCTGCCGCTCGCGCTTCTTGCGCGGCTTCTGCTCCGGTTCCGCCTGCTGTGCGCAGCCTTCCGCCGACTCGCCTTCGGGGCAGTTAGACTGCGCCAGGATCAGTGGGGCCGTCATGCCTTGCAAAGAATCGAACGCGGCGCTGCCCTGCAACGGGAATGCGCCCAACGGCGCGGACGCCATCAGCAGACCAAGTGCCGTGCCTGCCAGAATCCGTGGTTGGCGTTTCATTAAAAATCCTCCTTTTGGCGTCCCATCCCGGCCCAAACTGTTCATCAACCGGATTGGTTCCGGTTAGCAGGCATTAACGGCCACGAACGGCGATTGGCCGGCGTTTTGAAGGCGACTTCGTGTCATTCCTATGGTGCCGGCCTATGGTGCCGGCCGGCTTTGCGTCTGTCGCGGTGCTTGACCTTGACGCCAGCGGGGGCCACATCCCGTCAATGGAAACGCCGTTCTGGAAAACCAAGACGCTCGAAGCGATGACCCCGGCCGAGTGGGAATCGCTTTGCGACGGCTGCGGCAAATGCTGCCTGTCGAAACTCGAGGACGAAGACACCGGCGAGATCTACTGGACGAGCGTCGGCTGCCGGCTGTTCAACGCCGAAACGTGCCGCTGTTCGGACTATGCCAACCGGCTGGCGCGCGTCCCGGACTGCGTCGGGCTGACGCCGCAGAATGTGCGCACTATCAGCTGGCTGCCCAAGACCTGCGCCTACCGGCTGGTCGCCGAGGGCCACGATCTCTACTGGTGGCACAGGCTGGTGTCGGGGAGTGCCGAGACCGTGCATGAGGCCGGCATCTCGATGCGCGGCCGGGTCAGCGCCAGCGAGACCGATCTTGCCGAGCCGGACGACTATTTCGAGCACATGCTGGACGACGAGCCTTAGGGGAGCCTCGAGCCAGGGCCCGGAACCGGCTGCGCGACAGGGGCGTTTCTATCCAGATTGTTCAAAACCGGCTAGATTGTTCAGAACCGGCCAGTGGTTCAGAACCGGAAGTGGAGAAACTGCGAAATTACCTCTTGTTGCCACATGAACCCAATATGAACGGCTGGTTCGTAAAAAGTTCAGATACGCAGGCGCATTCTCTTCCCTATCGGTTCGACCAAGACACATTGGTTCGAGCAAGACACACCGGTTCGATAAAGAAGGGCGGAAGCCCTGAACAAGGAGAGAAGACAATGTTCAACACGATCAAGACGGTCGCCCTTTCGGCGCTTATCGGCCTCGGCACGCTTGCCGCTATCCCCGCCACTGCCCAGGCAGACAGCATCTATCTCGGATTCGGCAATAACGACGACCCGCGCGTCGGCGTCTATACCGGCGACGACGATTATTTTTATCGCGAACGCCGCCGCGAACGCGACTGGCGCCGGTCCTGCTCGCCGAACCGTGCCCTCAATAAGGCCGAGCGCATGGGTCTGCGCCGCGCCCGTATTGTCGACGTCAGCCGCCGCACAGTGAAAGTAGCGGGCCGCCAGTATGGCGACCGCGTGCTGGTCGTGTTCGCCAATGAGCGCGGCTGCCCGGTCCTCTACCGGTAAACCTCGGCACGTTGCCTGCCGGCAACGGTCTGCTTGGTAGTATGATCTTCTGCGAAGGTCAGCTTGGGACATGACCTTCTGCGAAGGTCAGTCCGGAGACAAGACCTTCTGCGTCGGTCTTGAGTAGCGGAGCCCCTTTCCGCCAGGACGGAAGGGTGCGGCTCGAAAAAACCCCGGAGGACCGTTCTCCGGGGTTTTTTGATGCAGCAAAGGCCAAACCGTTCACGGGGCGGCGGTCACTTCAACTCGAAAGTGACGTTGACCTGCACCGTGTAGGAATTCTCGCCTGCCTGCACCGGAACCGATTCGCGGGCGGCGTCGAAGGCCTTGGCGTTCATCGGTATCGGCGGCGGCGCGACATTCTGGTCGGTGATTTCCAGCACCCGCCCGATGCTAACGCCGGCGGCTTCAGCCAGCGTCTTTGCCTTGGCCATGGCGTCGGCGACCGCCTTCTTGCGGGCTTCGGTGAGGGTTGCAGCCGGATCCTCGTTGGAAAACGAGATGCCGCCGCCCTGGTTGACGCCGAGCGATACCGCCTTGTCGAGAATCTCGCCTGTTTTGTCGATGTCGCGGATGCGCACCGAAAGCGTGTTGGTCACCTGGTAGGCGATGAGTTCGGCTTCCTGGCTGCCGTCCGGCTTGTTGGTGTAGTTGTAGCGCGGGCTGATCTGGATGCCGGCTGTCTGCAGGTCGCGCTCCTTGATGCCAGCCGACTTCATAGCGGCGATCACGGAGGCCATGGCGTCGTTGTTGCCATCGAGCGCGGCACGCGCGGTCTTGGCCTCGCGCATGACGCTGAGCGTCAGCAGCGCCAGATCGGGGGCCGCGGTCGCTTCGCCTTCGCCGGTAACGACGATGCGGGGCGGGGGCGGCGAATCGGCCGCGCCGGCCATCGCCGGAAACGCGATTGCGGCGGCGACCGCCAAGGGCAAAAGATGTCTGGTCATAAAAATCTCCTCGGTCTGCGATCCAGTCGCGCTTGTCGACTACCGCATCGGCCCAAAAATCGGAATCGATTTCGGCAAGCACGATGCGTAGATTCAAAGCGTTAGAGCGTACTTTGCGCGTCTAAGTGGACGCATGTCGCTCTAATGTCTGAATATGGGCTGATTTGGACGATCTCGGCCAGCCAGTTCGGAAAGCCTTGTGCGGTTCGGGGAAAAACATTAATCCAGCCGCGTGTGGGGCCTGTAGCTCAATGGTTAGAGCCGGCGGCTCATAACCGCTTGGTTGGGGGTTCGAGTCCCTCCGGGCCCACCATAACCATTGTTTTTATTCACAAAAAGTGCCCTCGGCCCAAAACGTTTTGGGCCCATTATGGGCCCAAAGCAGGACCGTGGTCCCGGTTTGTTCCGACTCGATTTGATTATCTGACGATGCGGAGGTTTGCCCGCCGCTTCATGGCGTCGCGTTTGGCCTCGCGCTCGTTGATGGCACGAGCAATATCAACCGCGATCCGCTTCTTATTGGCCTCACGCACATACTCATCTGTTACCGTCATGGAGGAATGACCCATCGCCTCCATGATGGCGCGCGCCTGGATGTTGCATTCAGCGAGGTAGGTGCCGAAGGTGCGGCGCAGGCCATGAAGCGTGTAGCCGCTTGGAATTCCCGCCTGCCGCGTCCAGTGCTGCATCATGCCGGTCAGGCTCTTTTCCGAGAATGACCTGCCATAGGCGTTCTTTAAGACCGTGCCGCCTCTCGAGCGATCGAGCAGGTCCAAGGCCGTTGCTAGTTTGTCTACGACTGGAATGAACATCTCCCGCCCGCCATGGCGGTTGCGGTTCTTCTTCTGGCGGAAATCAAAGGCCTCGATTAGCACCAGCGAGCCGTCGAACAGTTCGATCTCTTCGGTTAAAAGATCGTCCCACTCAAGAGCAGCGATATCGCCGCGCCGATTTCCAAGCCAGAACCCCAGTGCATAGCAGGTGCGCGCGGCTGTACCGATGGGGTGTCGCTCCTCGAACTTTTCGCGCATCGCAATTGGCCAAGCTGGGTTCTTGGTCGATTTGGGCACCCGCACGCGGATAGATAGCGACGGATCATCCTGCGGCTTGATCCATTTTTCGACATCGGTCGCGACCCATAGAAGCTTCTTGATGGCGACCAACGTGTGTTTGGCGACTGTGCGGTTCGTCCTGAAGATGCCTTCAATGATGGCGCGAAGCCGATCCGCGTCGAGATGTTCAACAGGAGTATTGCGCCAGGTGAGTGGGTAGTTGGGATCGACCGGCAGGTTGAGAAAACGCTCAATCAGTCGCGCATTCTTCTGCTGCGTGGCTTCATCAAAGCCCAACCACTCCATTGTCGTTTCAAGCCGGCGCGCGGCATGACCAAAGGTTTTTGGCAGTGCCCGACCGGGCAAATCGACGATAACTGCCTTCTTGCCTTGACCCTGCGTGGCCTTCTCGTAAGCCGCCTCGAACTCGGGATCGCCGGGCTTACCGGGAAGGCGGATTTCAGGCATGCCCTTTGCGCGGTAGCGATAGATTAGCTTGCCGTTCTTGAGGCGCGAAGATACCCCAGGGTAACGGGCATCCTTAAATGGCCGAGCCATCAAATGCTCCTTTCAGTCCGGGGGACCCTTTCAGACTCGCCCGTAGCGAAAGGGTTTTGCTTTTGATGGCAACGCGCAGGAGCACCGGGTAACGAAACCCTCTTCCTTGCTCTATGCCTTCAAAGGTGCGCCTCGGTATTCCCAGTACCTTGGCCGCGGCTTCGGCAGTAAACCCTTCCTTTGCCCGCCATGCTTTCACGTCTTGCGCAAGTTTCTCATTCTCGTTCACATCATGCCTTCCGCACGGGCTATCATCGTACTACGCCTGCAGCGTATACGCAACGAGCGTAGTTGCTATCTTTTTTCCACGCCCCGTTTGCTTCGTTCCAACAGCTCTTGAAGGCCGCTGTCTTTGTCCGGCAACGAGGTGAAAGCGATATCCAAGGCTACACGATCCCAGACAGCGCGGCTATTGATGCGCTTGGGCTTTGGCATACGCCCATCGGCAACCATCTCGTCAAAAAGCGTCGATCCGACACCGATGTAACGAGCTGCTTCCTCACGAGATAGCCCTCGTGGGGGATACGAGATTGCGTCACTCTTCATGGACGCTGCCTCGGTCCTGATACTCCGGGCGGGTTGGTGTCGAAGCACAAAGCCGCATCCTAGTTGCCATTTCGCTGCGAGCAGATCGTGTTGGGCTAAAATAAGAAGAGCCTCGTTAAGCGGAAGCGGCCTGACTAGCTCGTGCGGCGTAAACTGGTAGCAACGTGTGGACTGTGGATCACGGGAGGAGAGCGTTTCTAAGCGGACTCGTGGGGCAAGTCGGTGGACGGCTACATTGCATTGTGCACGACCGGGGCTAACCACCTGCGACATCCCGCTGGCCCTCTTGCGCACCCTCCCTCAGTGTCGAAATCGGAGCCGTTATCCCGAGGACCGTCGAAAAACCGCCGTCGCAGAGTTGCCACTCTTTGGTGCTGAAACCGATATTTCTAATCATATCGGTTTTAACTCATCGCTCAAACTTTAGATGGAGCAAGGCAATTTCGGCTCGTCGATCGAAGTCGACGAGGGCGCCGCACAACGATTGGCAGCTTTGCGCCAGGAGTGGCGATCAGCGAGCCACTACTCAGACGTCCCGTTTGGGCCGACAGTAGGCGGTCGGGTCTTGGCGAATGAAGATACGAAAGCAGCCGGTCACCGACGTGCTTCGCATGGCGTCCGGCTTCTCTGTTAGGATGTGTTTGAAAGACGATCGCTGCATGGTCCAAGTTTCGCCCTCGACACCAGCTCTCGATCTGGACATTAAGAAAAGTCCGCAGTGTTCGGAAGAATTCCGAACTCTACGGCCGCATCGTCAACGACATTGCGCCTGATCTGATGAGAGACAGGTACACTTTCAAGGACTTGTCGGATTTCGAATACAGGGCTCGCGACGAATCGATCGGGCGGGCGTACATGGGGCACATCTATTGGACGGAGATGCTGTACCGGGCGCATATGGCTTCGGTCGCATCGGTGTTCCGTACGTCCAGGTGGATCAAGGTGGCGGTCCGCGAACATGAGGCGGGAAGTCTATATGGCTGCGCGTCGGCGTGTAGAAGCCTGATCGAATCCGCAGGCGATATAAACCACAGCCTGGGACCAGTGGCCCGGACGCTCGCCTACAACAAGGATGCGATACGAGCCGAGATTTCGGGTCAGGCTGGGGAGCCCATGCTGTCCGCTAAGGAGTTGGAAGACACGCTGATACACTTCACGCATGCCCGGAAGGTGCTGAAGACCGAAAAGACACCGGCAGTCGCAAGGCGATGCAGACCTTCCAGTACGTCGACCACGTGGATGGAATGAAGATTCCCGGCATAAAGCCGTTCCTACGCGAAACTTTGCGAGATCGGTCACCCGGCTGCCGACTCCGTGTCGGTGACCTTCGTTGCCAATGC
>NZ_RZSX01001380.1:0-994 GCF_004023105.1 Mesorhizobium sp. M5C.F.Ca.IN.020.32.2.1
TCATCGACGCCGGCGGTCTTGACGATGCAGCCGTCCAGCGCAAGGTTGCCCTTCAGCACGGCAAGGCCACCGTCCTTGGAAAAAGGATATTGGGCCGAGCGGATGACCCCCTTCTCCCGGTCGAGATCGAGTTCGTCCCAGCGGCGATCCTGGCTGAAGGCGACCTGCGTCGGCACGCCGCCCGGGGCCGCCAGAAAGAAGTCGCGGACATTCTGGCTTGACGTGCGCAAGATATCCCAATGGTCGAGCGCTTCGCCGAGCGTTCGCGTATGTACGGTCGGCAGGTCGCGGTTGATCAGTCCGGCGTTATCGAGCTGACCGAGGATCGCCATGATGCCGCCGGCGCGGTGGACGTCTTCCATGTGCACATCCGCCTTGGCGGGGGCAACCTTGCATAACACCGGCACCTTGCGTGACAGTGCGTCAATGTCGTCCTGATCAAAATCGATCTCGCCTTCATGCGCGGCAGCCAGGATGTGTAGCACGGTATTGGTCGAGCCGCCCATGGCGATGTCGAGCGTCATAGCGTTCTCGAAGGCGCCTTTCGAGGCGATGCTGCGCGGCAGCGCGGTGTCGTCGTCCTGCTCGTAGTAGCGCTGGGCGAGATCGACGATCAGATGGCCGGCCTCGACGAACAGCCGCTTGCGGTCGGCATGGGTGGCCAGCGTCGAGCCGTTGCCGGGCAGCGAAAGCCCGAGCGCCTCGGTCAAGCAGTTCATCGAATTGGCGGTGAACATGCCTGAGCAGGAGCCGCAGGTCGGGCAGGCCGAGCGCTCGATGGTCTTGACGTCCTCGTCGGAGATCTTGTCATCAGCAGCCGCGACCATGGCGTCGACGAGATCGAGCGCCTGCGCCTTGCCGGCGAGCACCACCTTGCCGGCTTCCATCGGGCCGCCGGAGACGAAGACGGTCGGGATGTTGAGACGCAGCGACGCCATCAGCATGCCCGGCGTGATCTTGTCGCAATTGGAGATGCAGACCATCGCGTCGGCAC
>NZ_RZSX01001381.1:0-991 GCF_004023105.1 Mesorhizobium sp. M5C.F.Ca.IN.020.32.2.1
CCTTACCGCCATCGCCGGCCTTGGTCGTCTCGACCGCCTGCAGCATGCCGAAGCTCGAGCCGTTGCCCTGGCCGAAGATGATGTCGGCGCCGGACGCGATCACACTTTCGGTGACGCGCTTGCCGCCGGCCGCATCGCTGTAGGCGGCGGGCCCGATCACCGCGTAGGTAACCTTGACGTCCGGATTCTCGGCCTTGACGCCCTGCGCGAACGCAGCCGACTGCGAGTTCCACGACGGAGGCTCGCCGGACACGACGATACCGACCGACTTGGAACGCGACATCTTGGCGGCGAGACGACCGGCAAGATACGCGCCCTGGTGACCGCTCAGCGTGTAGTCGGCGACCAGGCCCTTCTCCAGACCGGTCGGTGTATCGACGATCGCCACCGGCACCTTGGTTTCCTTGGCGATTTCGGGTGCCGCGGTGTTGTAGCCGCTGGCATGGGCGATCAGCAGGCTGGCGCCGTCAGCCGCCAGTTCCCGCAATGTCGGCCGCACGTCACCATAGCCGAGCCCCTGCGCCATCACTATCTCGACACCGGCAGCTTTCGCCGCTGCCTTGGCAGCGTCGATGCCTTGCTGGTTCCAGCCATAATCAGTGCCTTCTTCCGGCGTCAGGATGGCAATGGACGTGACTTCGGCGGCAAGTGCGTTGCCCAGCAAGAGGCCGCTTAATATAACAGCGCTTACGCTGCTCTTCAGAAACTTAGACATGTTACCCTCTCTGTTCGGTTGATCCAAGATATTCTTATTGTTATTGCGCAAACGCGAGGTAGGCTGCCTGAACAATCCCATACGGAGTTCAGGCAAGGTGGTTGTGCGATACATCCTTCCGATAGCGCTGGCGTTCACGTCGTTCGCCAGCGCGGTTGAATTGCGGCACATCACCGTGCGAACCGGCACCGACGGGCTCGATCGTGTGCCGCTGACGATTTCGAATGCGGGGCGCGAGGCGCTTTCCTGCAACGCTGACTTCGCCCACTGGTATTC
>NZ_RZSX01001382.1:0-988 GCF_004023105.1 Mesorhizobium sp. M5C.F.Ca.IN.020.32.2.1
GAGAAGGGAGATCACCACCGGCGGCCAAGCTTCGCCTCGGCCGCCTCGCGGGTGGCGCCGGAAACCGCCCTGCCCGTGCGCCGGTCGAAGACAATGACCGTGCCATCCTCGGTGCGGATGCGCGAAAGGCCGGCGCGGCACTCGCGTAAGTTCGTGGCCGGAGCCGTGAGGGGAACGGCTCCGGCCGTTCCGGTCGCCTGCGATGACGGCAGGGCGACCGGAGCCGAGGCGCTGGCCTCGGGCTTCGTCCCGGTCGGGGAGGAGGACAGCCGGGACGGATGGAAAACGAGATGGGGCAACGAGGCTTGTGCATGGCTGCATATAAGCATAACTCAAATAGTTATGCAAGGCATTCTTTCATGGACGAAACCGATTCTTATGTTTCAGATGGCCGCCATGGCGAAAACCTCATTGTCGATCAAGGTCGGAGCGGCGATCCGCAAGGCGCGCAAGCAGCGTGGCCTGGTGATGCGCCACATTGCCGAGCACAACGACACCGATGTCGCCGCCGTCGGCAATTGGGAAACCGGCCGCAACCTGCCAAAAACCGAGAACCTTTTGAAGACCGCCGCCTTCCTGCGCGTCGACCCGGTGGCGCTCGGCAAGGGCGAGGTCGTCTTCCTCGACGACGCCGACAATGTCGCCGACGCAGAGATCGTCACCGACGCCGCCCCTTTGCCCGCCGGCCCTATGGACATCGAGCTTCTGGGTGCTGCGGTTGGCGGCGACGACGGCGACTTCACCTTCAACGGCGAGGTCGCCGGCTACGTCCAGCGCCCGCCCGGCATCGCCCATCTGCGCAAGGTGTTTGCGCTGCATGTGCTCTCCGACTCGATGGTGCCGCGCTACGAGCCCGGCGAGATGCTTTATTGCGGCGGCCGCGACGCCGTGCCAGGCGACCATGTGGTGATCGAGATGTTCCCCGAAGAAAACGAACGCAACGGTAAGGCCTTCATCAAGAAGCTTGTCAAGCGCACCGCTGCCGAGC
>NZ_RZSX01001383.1:0-987 GCF_004023105.1 Mesorhizobium sp. M5C.F.Ca.IN.020.32.2.1
GATGTACACGGACAAGGCGGATCCGACGGCCAAGCAGACGGTGACCAAGAACGACCCGCGCGTCACCCGCGTCGGCCGCTTCATCCGCAAGACCTCGATCGACGAGTTGCCGCAGTTCTTCAATTCTCTTTTCGGTTCGCTGTCGCTGGTTGGGCCGCGCCCGCATGCCATTGCCGCGCAGTCGCACAACCTTCTCTACAATGAGGTGGTCGACGGCTATTTCGCACGCCACAAGGTCAAGCCCGGCGTCACCGGTTGGGCCCAGATCAATGGCTGGCGCGGCGAGATGGACACCAACGAGAAGATCCGCATGCGGACGGAATACGACCTCTATTATATCGAGAACTGGTCGCTGCTGTTCGATCTGAGAATCCTGTTCCTGACACCGATCCGGCTGCTCAATACGGAAAATGCCTATTGAGCGCCGTCGCGCATGAGCTGCCGCCGGCTGCAGTCAACGCCAAGCTGGTCGCGCTGATTGCGTCGAGCGCGGTTTTCCTCGGCGCCTTCCTATCCGGCTTCGTCATCGCCGAGCCGGCGCCATACGACCTCTACATGGTCGGGCTGATGGCAGTGTGGGCCTTGCTCGGCCTGCGCATATCGCGCGCGGCTGCGCCGCTGCCGGTGCTGCTGGTGGTCATGAACATCGGCGGCATGATCTCGATGACCCAGATGTCGGATATTGCCGGCACCCCGCTCTATCTCTCTGTGTCGCTGTTCCTCGCCTTCACCGCGGTGTTCTTTGCCTCGGTGACATCGGTCCAGCCAAACCTCTACCGGGTTATCTTCCTGGCCTATGTGATGTCGGCGGTGCTGACCTCGCTGCTCGGCATAGCAGGCTATTTCCATGCCTTTCCCGGGGCGGAGATCTTCACCAAATACGACCGCGCGACCGGCGCCTTTCAGGATCCGAACGTGTTCGGGCCGTTCCTGGTGCTGCCCGGCATTTACCTGCTCTATCTCTTGCTGACAGGCCCTATCTCACGC
>NZ_RZSX01001384.1:0-985 GCF_004023105.1 Mesorhizobium sp. M5C.F.Ca.IN.020.32.2.1
GGTCGGCATGGATCGACTTGGTCAACACGCCGGTGAGGCCGAACACCGCCGCCGACGTCGAAACCAGGATCATGCCAAGGGTGCGCTCGGCGGCGGTGTCGGTGGTGCCTGGCATGCTTAGGGATCCCGTTGTATCGCCAGACTATGCTGCCTTGTCCTGACACCGTACCGTCAGCAGGGGTTGCCGCACCGTTGCCGATGATCAGCACGGCGGCCGCGACGATCAGGCCACGGCGTACGCTACACGGGCGAAACCCTGCGCGGCGCTGCGCCAGCGGCGAGCTTGCGTTGGGGCAGGGGCTGGCAATGAAACCGCCGGATGCTAGCGCGCAAGAAATCCCTCTTGAAGGAGCGCGAAGTGAGAGGATTCCTGGTGGCGGGTGCTATGCTGCTTACAAGCGCGGTCAGCTCGCACGCTAATGACGGGGCGGAAGCCGTTCACCGTGACGGGCGAGGGCCGTCAACGATGTGCGATCTGACGGTTCTGACGCGCTGGATTTTTTCAGGCAGGTGAAGACATCCACTGCCCTTCATCGATCGGAACCTTCAACCCGCTTCGAATTGTTCGTTTCGGACGATGGGCTTACCCAGTGGGTGTTCACGCAGCCCTCCGAGGAGGCTTATCCCGCTGTGACGTGGAGGCGGCTTAGCAAGGTTGGCAGGGCCACTGGATCGCAAAACGGAAACTTCGCTGTGAAGCGGGCCGCCTTACCTGCGACAGGTTGGCTGCGGAGTTTGAGCGGCTCGACGAGCAGCTCCGACGCTCGCTGACAGATGGGAAATAGGGCATTCGTTCGAGGTCCCCCATCTGAGGGCCTGAAAGGATCGCACTGCCGATTGACAAGGCTCTGGTCAAGCCTGTTCCATCCCCGGCATGAATTACGACCGTTTCCTAGCTTGAAGACACCTTTCGCCGAGTTTTGCGACGGGCGAATGAAAATGACTGTCGAGGAGGGTTGGACATGGACGCCACCGGACTTAAGGC
>NZ_RZSX01001385.1:0-983 GCF_004023105.1 Mesorhizobium sp. M5C.F.Ca.IN.020.32.2.1
ATGTAGGCGATGACCACGCCGGGAAAGACGGCGTGGCTGATGGCGTCGCCCATCAGCGACCAGCCCTTGAGAACGAGAAAGCAGGAGAGCAGCGCCGTCGGCATAGCGACCAGAACCGAAACAATCAGGGCATTGACCATGAAGTCGAACTGGAAGGGGCTAAGCAGCGTGTCGAGGATGCTCATAGGCTGGCCTCCAAGGCCCGCGCCGAGCGGCGGCGGGCTGCCAGCATTCCATGCTTGGGAGCGAAGAAGAAGGCGGCGAGAAAGATCAGCGTCTGCAACACGACTATGATGCCGCCAGTGGCGCCGTCGAGGAAATAACTGGCATAGGCGCCGCTGAAACTCGTGGCAGCGCCGATGACGACCGCGATGACGAGCAGGCGCGGAAAGCGGTCCGTCAGAAGATAGGCAGTCGCGCCGGGAGTCACCACCATGCAGATGACGAGGAAGGCGCCGACGGTCTGAAGCGCGGCGACCGTGGAGGCCGATAGCAGCATGAAGAACGTGATCTTGAGCGCGCTCGGATTAAGGCCGATCGAGCGGGCATGGCTCTCGTCGAAGAAAACCACCATCAGATCCTTCCATTTCACCAGCAGGATGGCGAGCGAGACGAAGCCTATGATGGCGAGCTGAAGCGTGTCTTCCGGGGTAATGGCCAAGATGTTGCCGAGCACGATCGTCTGAATATTCACGGAGGTCGGTGACAGCGACACCATGAACAAGCCGAGGCCGAAGAAGGAGGAGAAGATCAGGCCGATGATAGCGTCTTCCTTCAGCTTGGTGCGCTGGTTGAGGAAGAGCATCGCGGCAGCGGCTAGCCCGCCGGAGAAGAAGGCGCCGATCGAGAAGGGAAGGCCCAGCATATAGGCACCAGCGACGCCCGGCACGATCGAATGCGAGAGCGCGTCACCGATCAACGACCAGCCTTTTAGCATCAGATAGCAGGACAGGAAGGCGCAGACACCGCCGACCAAGGCGGAC
>NZ_RZSX01001386.1:0-982 GCF_004023105.1 Mesorhizobium sp. M5C.F.Ca.IN.020.32.2.1
CATTGCAACTTATCGAGGACCGCCGCCTTGAAACGGTGGACCTGCCGCTTCCGCCGCAGCCTGCGCTGGGCGAAGTGACGCTGCGCGTCAAGGCCGTGGCGCTCAATCATATCGACGTCTGGGGCTGGCGCGGCATGGCCTTTGCCAAGCGCAAGCTGCCGCTGGTCGTCGGCGCCGAAGCTTCAGGCGAGATCGAGGCGGTCGGCCCCGGCGTCTCCAGCCTTGTGCCCGGGCAGCTTGTGTCGATCTACGGTGCGCGCACCTGCGGGCTTTGCCGCGCCTGCCGCGAAGGCCGCGACAACCTCTGCGAGCATGTCTCGGGCGTACACGGCTTCCATCTCGACGGCTTTGCGCAAGAGAAGATAAACCTTCCGGCGCGCCTGCTGGTCCCTGCCCCGCCCGGCGTGACGGACACCGGCGCCGCCGTCGCGCCCGTCACCTTCGGCACGGTCGAGCACATGCTGTTCGACAATGCCAGGCTGCGGCCCGCCGAAACCATCCTGATCCATGCCGGCGGCTCGGGCATCGGCTCCGCCGCGATCCAGCTGGCAAAGAAAATGGGCTGCACCGTGATCACCACGGTCGGCTCGAACGACAAGATCGACAAGGCGAAGGCGCTTGGCGCCGACCATGTCATCAACTATCGCGAGGACCGTTTCGAAGGCGTCGTGCGCAAGCTGACGAAGAAGAAGGGCGTCGACGTCGTCTTCGAGCATGTCGGCGCCGACACCTTTGCCGCCTCGATGCTGTGCCTGAAACGCGGTGGCCGCCTGGTGACCTGCGGCTCGACCTCGGGCGTGTCGACGCAGATCAATCTGATGCAATTGTTCCAGCAGCAACTGAAGCTGCTCGGCTCCTTCGGCTGCCGCATGCAAAACATGGCCGACGCCATGCAGAAAATGGCGGCGGGGCTGGTTTCCCCGGTTATCGACACCGAAGTCGGCTTCGACGGCATCGACGCCGCGCTGAAGCGCATGGAAGG
>NZ_RZSX01001387.1:0-981 GCF_004023105.1 Mesorhizobium sp. M5C.F.Ca.IN.020.32.2.1
ATCTCGAAGGATCGCACCCGCGCTGCGTGGTCGAAAATCTGCGCGGTGACCATCAGCTCATCGGCACCGGTGCGACGGATAAACGCTTCTATGCCTTGCCTGACCGTTTCCGGGGCGCCGACGACGGCGCAGGACAGCGCCTGGCCAAGCATGGTTTTGGCCATCGGATCGAGTTCGCGCTCATATCCCTCGACCGGCGGCGGCAATCGGCCGGGCCGGCCGGTGCGCAGATTGACGAAGGCCTGCTGCAGCGAGGTGAACAGCAGCCGCGCCTCAGCGTCGGAGGGCGCCGCGAACACGTTGAGGCCGAGCATGACATAGGGCTTGTCGAGCTGTTTCGATGACTGGAAGCGCGAGCGGTAGATCTCCAGTGCGTGGTCGAGTTCGGCCGGTGCGAAATGCGAGGCGAAGACGTAGGGCAGGCCGAGCATGGCTGCGAGCTGTGCGCCATAGAGGCTTGAGCCCAGGATCCAGATCGGCACCTGCTCGCCCTCGCCGGGTACGGCGCGGATACGCTGACCGTCTTCGGCCGCCTGGAAATAGCCCATCAGCTCGACGACATCCTGCGGGAAACTGTCGGCGCCGGCCTCGAGATTGCGGCGCAGCGCGCGCGCCGTGCCCATGTCGGTGCCCGGCGCCCGGCCGAGGCCGAGGTCGATGCGGCCGGGATGCAATGCGTTAAGCGTGCCGAACTGCTCGGCGATGACCAGCGGGGAATGGTTGGGCAGCATGATGCCGCCGGCGCCGACGCGTATCGTCCTGGTACCGCCTGCGACGTGGGCAATGACGACGGAGGTGGCGGCGCTGGCGATGCCAGGCATGTTGTGATGCTCGGCCAGCCAATAGCGCCTGTATCCCAGCCGCTCGGCATGGCGGGCGAGATCGAGTGAATTGGCGAGCGATTGCGAAGCGTTGCTGCCTTCGACGATCGGCGACAGGTCGAGAACGGAAAGAGCGGTCATGGGCGGGGATCCTATGGAC
>NZ_RZSX01001388.1:0-979 GCF_004023105.1 Mesorhizobium sp. M5C.F.Ca.IN.020.32.2.1
GGTCGGGATCATCGGGATCACGCGACTCGGCCGAGCCGCGCTGAAACAGCATCGCTGTTAGCATGACATAGGCCGACATCTGCAGGAATTCGCTTTCCCAGTTTTCGAAGAGCGCCGAGAGGAAGTTGCCGCTTTTCAAATAAGCCAAGAAGCCGATCGCTGCCGAGCCATGCTCACGAAGGTCTTGATTGTAGGCAGAACGGCCCGACCAGATCATGCCGACGATGCTGAACAGGAACATCGCCACCAAGACGATCGTAAGCCCGTTGTCCCGAAAAATGGTTCTCATGATCGTGTCTTCTCGAGCCTTCGACTAGCGCCAGTTCTCCAGAACCTCTTCGATCCTCACCGCCTCGACCTGCTCGCTGAAGCGCGAGCGATAAAGTTCCATCAGCGCATCGTGGGTCTGATCGGCTGAGCTGCAGATGGCGTCCGTGACGAGAACAGTTCGAAAGCCATGGTCAATGGCGCCGAGGACCGTGGCCAGGATGCAGACATCGGTCTCGCCACCGGAGATGACCAGCGTGCCGATTCCCGACGCCGTGAGCATCGCGTTGAGCCGACCTTCGGTCCACGGAGAGTAGACATGCTTATCGAGAACTTTCGCCGGCGGCACGAACCGCGCCAAAGATGGCATCAACTCGACGAGGCCAGCATCGATGTTGGCAAGGGTGACCTCGGCCCAACGCCGATAATACCGCGCCCACATGCCCGGTCCTTCGCCGGGTCGGGCGGCGGGAATGAAGCGGGTGAACAGTGTTCGCTCCGGGTGTCTGTCCACCAGCTCCTCGATGGCCGGCAGCACCCTCTGCGCCCACGGCACGGCCCATGGCCCGCCCGGTGCGAACAAGCGCTGCATGTCAACGCAAAGATGTACGGAGTTCTCACCAAGCGGACCGTGTACCAGGCCTAGGGCGGCCATGATCAGCCTCGGTCGCAACTGGTTGATGCATAGCGTCTACAGCGGCGTGGGCATGAC
>NZ_RZSX01001389.1:0-976 GCF_004023105.1 Mesorhizobium sp. M5C.F.Ca.IN.020.32.2.1
TTTTGCCGCATGGGCGCGGCGATCGTCCTGCTGGCGATATCAGGCTGTTCGAGCACCAACGTCGAGGGCGCCAGGCCTGTCGCGGCTGCCGACGGGCCAAAGAACACCGGCACCTATCCCAACCTGAATATCCCGCCGCAGGCAGCGGCAGAGCAGTTCACCGAGGCGGAAAAGAACGCCAAGCTCGCCCAGTTGAAAGCCGACCAGCAGGCGCAGGGCTCAAAAGGCGGCGCGGTCAAGGCCACGAACCAGGCGGCGCTGAACACACTGGCAAAAAAGCACGGCACCGACGCACTGAAGCAGATCGAAGCCAAATGCGATCCCGCCCTCGACCCTACCTGCAAATAGGGTTATATCGCGCGACCGACAACCACCTTCGCCAAAAACCACTTTGACCGTCTGGAATTGACATGGAAGAATTTCACAAGGTCCGCCGGCTTCCGCCCTATGTCTTCGAGCAGGTCAACCGGCTGAAGGCCAGTGCCCGCTCGCGCGGCGCCGACATCATCGACCTTGGCATGGGCAATCCGGATCTGCCGACGCCCAAGGCCATCGTGGACAAATTGTGCGAGGTCGTGCGCGATCCGCGCACGCATCGCTATTCGTCGTCGCGCGGCATTCCGGGCCTTCGCCGCGCCCAGGCCAATTACTATGGCCGCCGTTTTGGGGTGAAACTCGACCCGGACACGCAAGTGGTGGCGACGCTGGGGTCGAAGGAAGGTTTTGCCAATATGGCGCAGGCGATCACCGCCCCCGGCGACGTGATCCTGTGCCCTAACCCGACCTATCCGATCCACGCTTTCGGCTTCATCATGTCGGGCGGCGTGATCCGCTCGTTGCAGGTGGAACCGGACGACGGCTTCATCCCCGCGCTGGAGCGCGGCATCCGCCATTCGATCCCGAAGCCGCTGGCCTTGATCCTCAATTACCCGTCGAACCCGACGGCGCAGGTCGCCTCGCTCGATTTCTACAAGGA
>NZ_RZSX01000138.1:0-9778 GCF_004023105.1 Mesorhizobium sp. M5C.F.Ca.IN.020.32.2.1
GCACCGAAGCGGGCGGACGGGACGGGCGGGACGCAAAGGTGTCAGCGCGCTGATCGTGCCCAACAGTGCCCGCAGGCGCACCGAACGGCTGCTGCAAAGTGCCGGCCTTGCGGCGACATGGGCAAGCCCGCCTTCGGCCGACGACGTGCTGCGCCGCGACGACGAGCGCATCCTCGCCGACCCGGCCTTCAGCGAACCGGTGAAGGAAGAGGAGCGCGGCTTCATCAATGCGCTTCTCGAGCAGCACGGCCCCGAACAGGTGGCCGCCGCGTTCGTGCGCTTGTGCCGCTCCAGCCGCTCGGCGCCCGAGGATCTTCTTGACGTCGCGCCGTTCACGCCGTCGGGCGACAAGTTTACGCGCAGGGACGAGGCGCCCGGCCGCCGCGACGATTTCGGCGACAGCGTCTGGTTCTCTCTGTCGGTAGGACGCCGGCAGAATGCCGAGCCGCGCTGGCTGATCCCGATGCTGTGCCGGACCGGCGGGATCAGCAAGCGCGAGATCGGTGCCATCAAGATGCAGCCTGAGGAAACCTTCGTGCAGATCGCGGCGGATTGGGCTGACCGGTTTCTCCAGGCGATCGGCCCCGACCGCAAGCTGCAGAACAACATCGCTGTGAAGCGGCTGGACGGCACGCCCGACCTGTCGCGGGCCGGCTATCAGGAACCGCGACCCGACAAGAAGCCTCACCGCGGCAAGCGGACGTTCGACCAGAATGCGCCCAAATTCGAGAAGCGCACACCGTCAGCCGATCAGCGCGCTGCCGCGTTCGAGGCAAAGCCCTGGGCGGGGAAGTCAGCAAAGGCGAGGTTCGAAAAGACCGGACCCGCCAAGAACAAGAAATCGAAGAAGCGGCCGGCTTAGCGACGTGCCGGCATCGTTGGCTTGTCGTGGCCTGCAAGGGGCTGTCTTTCGCTCGATTCAGGTCTGCGCTGCCCCTCATCCGCCTGCCGGCACCTTCCCCGTAAACGGGGAGAAGCCCGCTGGGCGGCGCAGACTTCGACGGTTGGTCGTCTCCCAACACGAGTGGGGCGCTATCTTTTGTCTGAAGCGATTGCTTCCCCATTTCCGCGCATACCCCTTGCGATCTGCCGGAACTTTGAACAGTCTGGCGAGACGCGAATGGGGGTGGGCAGGACATGCGCGGCGAAGTTCTTCACTATGACGAGGACCAGGGCTTCGGTTTCATCACCGGAGCCGATGGCAACCGCTACACGTTCGCGCGCGAGGATCTGCGTCGAGAAGCGTCGATGGCCAGGGGCACGGCCATCGAGTTCCAGCCGGCTGGCGGACGGGCATGCGACGTTTTTTCGATCCGCGCCCAAACCGCCAGTCCGCCGGCCGCCGCAACCGCCGCCCCGGCTCAAACCGCCAATGCGCCCGGGGCGCCGCAACATTTCGGCCGTTCCGCTGGAAATGGTCCCGCCGCGGCTACCGGATTGTGGGATTATTTCTGGCGGGGCCTGACTGAAAATTACTTCAATTTCGCCGGCCGTGCCCGCCGCAAGGAATATTGGGGCTTCTGCCTGTTCTGGACGATCGCGCTGGTCGTGGTCGTCGGCGCCGGCCTCTTCATCGACGACACCATGGGCGATCCCGATGGAAGCGAATTGCCGGTGGTGACGGTCGGCCTTTGCGGAATCTTCCTGCTGGCGACAGCGCTGCCATGGATCGGACTGAACGTGCGTCGCCTGCACGACATCGGCTTGACCGGCTGGCTTTTTCTGGTGGTGTTCCTCCCGACCATCGGCTGGCTGATCATCCTGGTCTTCGCGCTGATCCCGACGCAGGCCCGTGAAAACCAATGGGGTCCGGTGCCGACAGGCGTCGGGATTTAGCCGAAAAGTGTATCTTGCCACTACATACAACTGTAGATAGCAATAGGCCGCGATTCAGGGAAGGCAATGCGCGGCACAGTGTACCGCTACAGGCAATGGCGGGAGAAAGCCGATCAACGCCCGACCGACACCCGCGTTGGCGGGCATTCTCGCGCCCGAAGAGGTCCTTGAGAAACAGCAGCCGCTCAAGATCAATGCCGGGATTGCGCGATCGCGACCGAGGCACCCCGCAGACATCGCCCTCGACGAAGGCGAGCGCAAAATGCGGATAGGCAGGGCTTTCGTCGCCGAGCCATTTTTTGCAGCCGATAGAGCGCGGTCGGCGTCGAGCGGCGGCAGCCGGTATTGCACCGCCATCTCATGAGCGCGAGTGCCGCCGGATCCCGGTCGTCGCCCAGCGGACGTCGACCGCCATGGGTTCAACCCAGGAACTTGGCGATGATCGCATCGCCCATCTCAGTGGTGCCGACTTCGGTCATGCCGTCGGACAAGATATCCCTGGTGCGCAAGCCCTGGTCGAGCACGGCGGCGATAGCGCTTTCCAGGCGGTCGGCTTCGGCGACCATGCCGAAGGAATAACGCATGCACATGGCGAAGGAGGCGATCATGGCAATCGGGTTGGCGATGCCCTTGCCTGATATATCGGGCGCCGAACCGTGCACCGGCTCGTAGAGCGCCTTGCGCTTTTTCGTTCTGGCATCCGGCGCGCCGAGCGACGCCGAAGGCAGCATGCCGATCGAGCCGGTCAGCATGGCGGCGATGTCCGACAGCATGTCGCCGAACAGATTGTCGGTGACGATGACGTCGAACTGCTTGGGCCAGCGCACCAGCTGCATGCCGCCGGCATCGGCCAACATGTGATCGAGCTTGACGTCGGCATAGCGCGCCTTGTGGGTCTGCGTGACGACCTCGTTCCACAACACGCCTGATTTCATCACATTGCGCTTTTCCATCGAGGTCACATGGTTGCGGCGTGTCCGCGCGAGCTCGAAGGCGACGCCCGAAATGCGCTCGATCTCGAACGTGTCGTAGACCTGCGTGTCGATGCCGCGCTTCTGGCCGTTGCCGAGATCGATGATCTGCTTCGGCTCGCCGAAATAGACGCCGCCGGTGAGCTCGCGCACGATCAGAATGTCGAGTCCCTCGACCACCTCCTGCTTGAGCGAGGAGGACGCCGCCAGCGCCGGATAGCAAATGGCGGGCCTGAGATTGGCAAACAGCTCCATGTCCTTGCGCAGCCGCAACAGTCCGGCTTCCGGACGCACTTCATAAGGCACCGCGTCCCATTTCGGCCCGCCGACGGCGCCGAACAGCACCGCGTCGGCAGCCATCGCCTTGGCCATGTCGGCATCCGAAATCGCCGCGCCATGCGCGTCATAAGCGCAGCCGCCGACCAGCCCCTCGTCGGTGATGAAGCCGCTACCGAGCTTGTCGTTCATGGCAACGATCAGCTTCTTCACCTCGGCCATCGCCTCGGGGCCGATGCCGTCGCCGGCGAGCAGGAGAAGATTTTTCGAAGCCATCAGAACCGTCCTAAACTGTGGCGCATGACCCCGAAATCGGAATCGATTTCGGAAAGGATCATGCGCAGAACCAAAATTCTACAGCGTCCTTTGCGCGTCCAAAAGGACGCGCGGCGCTGTCGTGAGCCGCGGTCTTGCTAAACGCCAAGCGGGCTATGCGCAAGCTCTGGTTCAGAGCATCTTGGCGATCCTCGTGCTCCATCAATCTTGCCGGACAGCGGGGCGCTGTCCAGCCGACATCGCGCAAGCTTCTGCACCGCCGCCACGCTCAGGCCGTGCGCTTGAGCGCCGTCACTTCGATCTCGATCTTCATTTCCGGCTTGTTGAGCTGGCAGACGATCATCGTCGCAGCCGGCCTGATGTCGCCAAAGGCTTCGCCGAGGATCGGAAAGACGATGTCCACGAAAGTCGCGTCGGTGATGTAGTAATGCGCCCGCACCACATCGGCCATTTCGAAACCGCCGTCCTGCAACGCCTTGGCGATCGTCGCCAGGCAATTGCGCGTCTGCGCCTCGACCGTCTCCGGCATCGACATGGTCGCATAGTCGTAGCCGGTCGTTCCGGAAACGAAACACCAGTCGCCCTGGACCACGGCGCGCGAATAACCGGCTGCCTTCTCGAAGGGCGAGCCGGTGGAGATCAGTTTTCGCATGGTTCCCTCGCACATTCTTGGGGCAATGTTGAGTTGAGCTGAAGAAGTGTCGTCCTGCCATGGGCCAGACGGTGCGGATCGCCAGTGCAAAAAGCGTGATAGGCATCGGGCCGACGCAGTTGGAAGCCGACCGGCAGCGAACGTCGATAGTTTTTCGGCGGCCAATTTCAGTGGCAAATCGCAAACTTTCGAGATTAGCCGAAACACCCCTCCCTTCGTCATCCCAGGGCGGAGCAAGGAGCGAAGCGACGCGGCGCAGACCTTGGGACGACGAAGATGTGGTGGGCCTAACGCTAATCGCGAGCGTTGGAGACTTGCGGCCGGAAGCCGATCGGCAGCGGTCCACAGTTCTTTCCAGGCCCAGTCAAAGAGCCAAGTCCCTCTGTGCAGAGAAACCGGCTAGCTTTTTCGACCAAGCGCCGCCAGCGTCCGCAGCCTCAGCGCATTGAGGCGGATGAAGCCTTCGGCGTCCTTCTGATCATAGGCGCCACGATCGTCCTCGAAGGTGACCAGCGCGTCGGAATAGAGCGTGTTCTTCGACTTGCGGCCGGTGACGATGACGTTGCCCTTGTAGAGCTTCAGCCGCACCGTGCCTTCGACATCTTCCTGGCTCTTGTCGATCATCGCCTGCAGCATCAGGCGCTCGGGCGCGAACCAGAAGCCGTTGTAGATCAGCTCGGCATAGCGCGGCATGAACTCGTCCTTGAGGTGGGCAGCACCCCGGTCGAGCGTGATCGATTCGATCGCTCGGTGGGCTGATATCAGGATCGTGCCGCCAGGGGTCTCGTAGACGCCGCGTGATTTCATGCCGACGAAACGGTTCTCGACAAGGTCTAGCCGGCCGATGCCGTTGTCGCGGCCGAGATCGTTGAGCGCCGCCAGCATCGTCGCCGGTGACAGCTTCTTGCCATCGAGCGCGATCGGATCGCCCTTCAGGAATTCGATTTCGATCTCGGTGACCTTGTCCGGCGCGTCCATCGGCGAGATGGTGCGCTGATGGACGAATTCCGGCGGCTCGCTCCACGGATCTTCCAGCACTTTGCCTTCGGAGGACGAATGCAGCAGGTTGGCGTCGACCGAAAACGGCGCGTCGCCCCTCTTGTCCTTCGGCACCGGGATCTGGTGCTGCTCGGCGAAGTTGATCAGGTCGGTGCGCGACTTGAACGACCAATCGCGCCATGGCGCGATGACCTTGATGTCGGGGTTGAGCGCATAGGCCGAAAGCTCGAATCGGACCTGGTCGTTGCCTTTGCCGGTGGCGCCGTGGGCGATCGCATCGGCGCCGGTTTCTTTGGCGATCTCGACGAGGTGCTTGGAGATCAGCGGCCGCGCGATCGAGGTGCCGAGCAAATAGGTGCCTTCATAGACGGCATTGGCGCGGAACATCGGGAACACGAAGTCGGAAACGAACTCCTCGCGGACATCCATGATACGGATGTCCTTGATGCCCATCATCTCGGCCTTGCGCCGCGCCGGCTCCAGCTCGCCGCCCTGGCCGAGATCGGCGGTGAAGGTGACGACCTCGGCGCCGAGCTCGGTCTGCAGCCATTTCAGGATGATGGAAGTGTCGAGGCCGCCGGAATAGGCGAGCACGACCTTCTTGACGGCTTTTGCTTTTGACATGCTGGGGGACATTGTTGGCGGTTCCGCGACAAGGGTTCTCGGCGGGCGAGGTATCACGCCAATTCCGGCTAGTGCAAGGGACGAAGGGTGCGACAGGCACGCTGGATCAGCTATTGCGCGGTCCAGTCTCTGGCGCAGGCACCCTGCCTGCGCTATAGGCTTCGCCGTCTTACGCCTCCAAAGGCCTGCCGATGTCCTTCATTCCCGACACCTCGACGCTGATCCAGTTCGCCATCGCCACCGTGATCCTGGCGATCACGCCGGGGCCTGATATGACGCTGTTCGTGTCGCGCACGCTGAGCCAGGGCCGCGCCGCCGGCTTTGCCTCGATGGCCGGCGCACTCTGTGGTACGCTGATCCACACGACGCTGGTGGTGGTCGGCGTCTCGGCGCTGATCGTCGCCTCGCCGGGGGCCTTTCTCGCGCTCAAGGTTTTCGGCGCCGGCTATCTCGTCTTCCTGGCCTGGCAGGCGATCACCAAGGGGTCGGCCTTTTCGCCGGAGAAGAAGAGCGGACCTGAGATTTCTCTGTTCCGCGCCTGGGCGGCAGGGCTCGGCGTCAATCTACTCAACCCGAAGATCATCCTGTTCTTCATGACCTTCCTGCCGCAGTTCGTCTCCGCCCATGATCCGAACGCGCCCGGAAAGCTGTTCTTCCTCGGCGCGATGTTCGTCGTTTTGTCGATCCCGGTAACAGCGCCGATGGTCTTTGCGGCAGAGAAATTCTCGACAGCGATGAAGGCCAGCCCGCGGGTGACGCGCGGCGTCGACTATCTGTTCGCCGGGGTGTTTTCGGCCTTCGCGCTCAAGATCCTGACCGCCCAGGCGAAATAGGGTTTCCGATTTCGCGCCAGCTTCCGGCCCAGCGCCCGGCGCTCAGCCAGTAGGAAATGCCGCCGACCATGCCGCAGCCGACCACGGCAGCGACGACGCGCGGATCGGTGATCTCGAAATTGGCATCGGCGGTCTGGTAGGCGAAGCCGAGGAAAACCGCAGCGACCACCGCACCCGCCAGCGCGTAGAACAGCCAGTCGCGCCGGCCGAAGATCTCGGAGACGAGGATGGCGATGGCCGCCGGCATGAAGGCGAAATAGGCGACGAACAGCGCGACGAAGGGAACGGAAAACCATAGCGAGGCCTGCGCCGCCGGTTGCGTCTCGTCCGTCATCAGCCCCAGCGACGCCAGAAACATGATGTTGAGGAAGGCGCTGGCCGCCAGCGCGGCGACGACATAGCCGATCAGGATGACGGCGAAGCGAATGAGATAGGCGACAAGGCGGTTCACGCCTCGCCGTGCCCCGCGATCATCATCGCTTCCAGCGCCAGCCGGTCGACCTTGCGCATGCGCTCGGACTCCGACTTGAGCTGGCCGCAAGCGGCGAGGATGTCGCGGCCGCGCGGCGTGCGGATCGGCGAAGCATAGCCGGCATTGTTGATGTAGTCGGCGAATTTCTCGATCGTCTCCCAATCCGAGCACTGGTAGTTGGTGCCTGGCCACGGGTTGAACGGGATCAGATTGATCTTGGCCGGAATGCCCTTGAGCAGCCTGATCAGCCCCTTGGCGTCCTCGATCGAATCGTTGACGTCCTTCAGCATCACATATTCGAAAGTGATGCTGCGGGCGTTCGACAGGCCGGGATAGGCGCGGCAGGCGGCGATCAGCTCTTTCAACGGATATTTTTTGTTGATCGGCACCAAAAGGTCGCGCAGATCGTCGTTGGTGGCGTGCAGCGAGATCGCCAGCATGACGCCGATCTCCTCGCCGGTGCGCAAGATTTCCGGCACGACGCCGGAGGTCGACAGCGTGATGCGTCTTTTCGATAGGGAAAGCCCGTCGCCGTCGGACGCGATCAGCAGCGCCTTCTTCACCGCCTCGAAATTGTAGAGCGGCTCGCCCATGCCCATCATGACGACGTTGGACACTTTCCGACCCTCGGCCGGCACGATGGCGCCGTCCGGCGTGTCGCGGTCGGGGAAATCGCCGAGCCGATCGCGGGCGGTCAAAAGCTGGGCGAGAATTTCCTCTGATGTCAGGTTGCGCACCAGCTTCTGCGTGCCAGTGTGGCAGAAGGAGCAGGTCAGCGTGCAACCGACCTGCGAGGAGATGCAGAGCGTGCCGCGGCCTTCTTCGGGAATGTAGACGGTCTCGATTTCGACCGGCCGGCCGGCGCCGCGCGGCGGAAAGCGAAACAACCATTTGCGCGTCCCGTCGGAGGAAATCTGCTCCTCGACGATCTCGGGCCTGGCGACGGTGAAATGCTTGTCGAGCTCGGCGCGCAAATCCTTGGATATGTTGAACATGCTGGCAAAGTCGGAGACGCCGCGCACATACATCCAGTGCCAGAGCTGTTGGGCGCGCATTTTGGCCTGGCGCTCCGGCACGATGCCTGAGGCAACGAGGGCTGCGCCAAGCTCGGCCCGGGTCAGGCCGATCAGCGACGGTTTTTCGGCCGGCGTGGCGCGGGCGCGCAACGCGTCACGGGCGCCCTCGGTGGTAAGGTCGAATGAAAGGGTCATTGTTGCGCCAATATAAGCGATTTGCGGCCGATTACAGCATCGTGCTGGAAATGAAGCGCGGCGCATAGCACAGGTTGATGGCCGAGTCATGGGTGGCGGCGGCGCAAGGCCCGCCGCGATGTGGCCGCCGACGGCGTTTTAAAGAGCAGAAAGCCGGGCTTGCCGCCCGGCCCTTACTCAAACTTTGCTTCGCCTATGGCTATTTGCACCTGGCGATGGACGACAGCGCCGCCGAAATGCCTTTCAGCGAAAAGACATAGGTAGTGGTGTTGCCGCGGCCGGATTTCGCCTGCACCCTCATGTCGCTGCCGGACTTCATCGCGGCGATGAGCACCGGCTCCTCGGCGGCATTCTCGACCCAGGCCGACTTGCCGCGGGTGAACATCGAAAAGCTCTTGCCGTCGATGGTGACGGTGGCCTTGGAGTTTTCCTGGAAATTGTAGCCGGCGATGAATTGCGGTTCATAGGACACCTGTTGTCCCGGCCGCTGGCTGACGAAGAAGAACATGTCGCCATGGTCAAGCGTCGGCGGCTGCTTGTCGGTCGGCACGGTCAACACGTAGCAAACCTTGCCGCCCGACGCCTGGTAGCTGTAAGTGCCCCAGGCATTGTGCTGGCCGATCTTGGTCGCCGACTGCGCCAGAGCCGGCGCTGTCACGGCCACCAGCACCAGGCTCGAAATTGTAGCAATCAATCCGCGCATCGCTTTTCCCATATATGGTGCGGAAGCAGGCCGGCTCGGCGTCCTGCCCGTCGCTTCATTTTGATTTAATCTGGGTTACCAAACGGTGAACTTCCCTTCAGGAAAAGGAGATCCACCCAGGAAACCGCCGCCATCCTTGCGCCCGTCGCTCCAAAAGCGGCAGTTGCAACGTCCCTTTCGCGACTTGGATGCCACGAAAGCGGCAAGAGTTTGACTTTTCTGCCTTATCGCCGGCTCAGCTGTTGTCGGCAATCGCCTGCTTGGCGGCGCGCCGATGCGCCGGTGTGATATGGGCTTTGACGGTGGTGATCGCGGCGGTCAGCACCGCGATGTCGTCGGTAAAGCCCAATCCGAAGACGAAGTCGGGGATGACGTCAGCCGGCAGCACGAAATACCCGAGCGCCGCCACCAGGATGCCCTTGGCGCGCAGCGGCGTGTTCTTGTCCATGGCGCAGTAGTAGGCGGCGACCAGCTCTTCCATGAACGGGATCTGCCGGGCAGCCCTCTTGGCCGTGCGCCAGAATTTCTCGCGCACTTCGCTCGCATCGCCCGCCTTGCCGCCAAAGCCGAAGAAATCAAAACCGGATTTTTGCGCCATCAGTCTCTCCTTGCCGGCCGTCGCGTGGCTCCACGCGCGACCTCGAATGGAAATGTGGTGAAACCAGAACCGGGCTGCAAGATGCTGTCTTTCATGCATGTCATTAGCTAAGCAACTCGGGTCGAGCCCCGGGACAGGCTTTGGTGCATTGGCTCAGCCGTCGAAATAGCGGTCCATCGTCCTGGCCAGTTCGAAATCGAGCGCCGTGAGGCCGCCGGCATCATGGGTGTTCAGCGTCACGCTCACGGTCTTGTAGACGTTCGACCAGTCGGGGTGATGGTCCATCTTCTCCGCCGCCAGGGCGACGCGGGTCATGAAGGCGAAGGC